>JBQCCT010000199.1:0-8188 GCA_051961955.1 Solirubrobacterales bacterium | reverse complement strand
CAGCCTCGGCCGGATGCCCGGCCCGTGACTCGCCGATCAGACGCAGCCGCGGCTGCGCCCCCTGCGCAGCCGCGCTGCGCAGCGCATAGCCATCCATCGCCGAGTTGTCGAAGGGCTGGATCGCGATGACGCTCTTCAGCTCAGTCGCCGTCGCCCGGCCGAGACAATCCTCCAGCGGAACCGGCTCGCTCGCCGTCGGCGCCACCTCCCCCAGCACGACCTGCCGCGCCGCCTCCGGCGCCAGCGCTGCGCTCACGGGCGGTGCTCGGTCGGCGCCCCGCGCAGGAGCGAGACCGCGTGCGGCAGCGCCTGTGCCAGCGCGCCGGCGGTCTCGGCGATCGCCTTCGGGTTGCCGGGAAAGTTGACGACGAGCGTGGCGCCGCGGATGCCGGCGGTGGCGCGGGAGAGCATCCAGTGCGGAGTGTGCTCGACGGAAGCAGCGCGCATCGCCTCGGCTATACCCGGCGCTCGCCGCTCCAAGACCGCCTCGGTCGCCTCGGGGGTGATGTCCGTGCCAGCGAACCCGGTGCCGCCGGTAGTGAGAACTAAGTCGCACTGCCCCCCGTCAGCCCAGCGCCGCAAGCAGGCTTCGATCTCCTCGCGGTCGTCGGGCAACAGCTCGCGTCCCACCAGCATCCCCCTCAGCTCTTCGACGAAGTCCACCAGCGCCTCGCCGGAATCGTCCGCGCCGCCGTCCTTCGCCCGCGAGGTGCTGACCGTGATCACCACCGCCCGCAGCGGCGGCTCCTCACTCGGCGGCGCGCCAGTCATTCTTGCCGCCGCTCTTCTCCAGCAGGCGCAGGCCGTCGATCACGACCCCACGCTCCAGCCCCTTGACCATGTCGTAGAGGGTCAGCGCCGCCACCGAGCAGGCGGTCATCGCCTCCATCTCGACCCCGGTGCCGGCGGTGGTCGCGGCCTCGGCCTCGATCCGCGCCTCGCCGCTCTCGCCGTCCACCGCGATGGTCACGTCCAGGTGCGACAGCGGCAGCTGGTGCGCCAGCGGGATCAGGTCCCAGGTCCGCTTTGCCGCCTGAATCCCGGCCAGCCGGGCGGTACCGACCACGTCGCCCTTCGGCGCGTCGCCGGCCAGCACCTTCGCCGCCGTCGCCGGCGACATCCGCACAGTCACCGCCGCCCGCGCGTGACGGCGGGTCGCCGGCTTCGCGCCGACGTCGACCATCCGCGCGCTGCCGCTCTCGTCGAGGTGGGTCAGGTCGCCTGAGCCACCGGCCTCGGCAAAGATGGTCATCAGCCTAGGATAAGCCGATGTTGCTGCAGGTACGTCTCTTCGCGGTCCTGCGCGAGCGGGCGGGACGGGACAGCCTCGAGATCGAGCTGGCGGAGGGGGCGACCGTGGCCGACGCGCTGCGCGCGCTGGGCGCCGCGAGCGAGCCGCTGGGCGAAGCGCTGGAGGCGATGCCGGTGGTGATGGCGGTCAACCGCACCTACGCCGGGGAGGAGAAGACGCTCTCCCCCGGCGACGAGCTGGCGCTGATCCCACCGGTCAGCGGCGGCGGCGAGCCGCGGCCGCACGTCCGGGTCGGTCCGGAGCCGCTGTCCGCCGACGCGCTGGCCAAGGCCGTCGCCACCTCCCACACCGGCGCCGTCGTCACCTTCCAGGGGACGACCCGCGACGTCGAGCGCCTCGACTACGAGGCCTACGAGCCGATGGCGAGCGAGCGAATCGCTTCGATCCTCGCCGAGGTCGCCGCCAGCCACGAAGTCGAGGGCATCGCCGCCGAGCACCGCACCGGCCCCGTCCCCCGCGGCGAGTCCAGCGTCGTCGTCGCGGTCGCCGCCGCCCACCGCGGCCCCGCCTTCGCCGCCGCCCGCGAAGCGATCGACCGGATCAAGGCCGAAGCCCCGATCTGGAAGCGCGAGGTGCAAGGCGAGAACGCCGCCTGGGCCGAGGGTACGCCGCCGCACTGAGGGCACCGCCAAAATTCAGCGTGCGCTGATTTCGAGCCCTCATGGAGGCCATAAGTCAGCGTCCGCTGAATTTTGGCCCTAGCTGGAAGTCGGGAAGTGCAGCGAGCCCGCGTCGCTCGGCCCGGCATTCGTCTCGGGCCAGCGGCTGGTGATCGCCTTGGCGCGGGTGTAGAAGCGGACGCCCTCGGGGCCGTGGATGTGGTGGTCGCCGAAGAGGGAGTCCTTCCAGCCGCCGAAGGAGTAGAAGGCCATCGGCACCGGGATCGGGACGTTGACCCCGATCATCCCCACCTCGACCTCGCGCTGGAAGCGACGCGCCTCGTAGCCGGAGCCGGTGAAGATCGCGGCGCCGTTGGCGTAGGAGTTGGCGTTGATCAGCGCGATCGCCTCGTCGAGGTTGGCGACCCGCACCACCGAGAGCACCGGGCCGAAGATCTCGTCGCGGTAGACGGCCATCTCCGCCTCCACCCGGTCGATCAGCGTCGGCCCGACCCAGAAGCCGCCGCCGTTCACCTCCAGCTCACGGCCGTCGACGGTCAGCTGCGCGCCAGCCGCGGCGCCCTGGGCGATGTAGTCGACGACCCGCTCGCGCGCCTCGGGCGTCACCACCGGCCCCATCTCCGAAGCCGGGTCAAGACCGGGCCCGACCTTGATCTCGCGCGCCCGCCGCGTCACCTCCTCGACCAGCGGATCGGCGGCCTCGCCGACGGCAACGGCGACCGAGACCGCCATGCAGCGCTGCCCGGCCGAGCCGAACCCGGCGGCGGCCAACTGGTCGGCGGCGTAGGCGAGGTCGGCGCCCGGCACCACGACCGCGTGGTTCTTCGCCCCGCCCAGCGCCTGCACCCGCTTGCGCCGCTCAGTCGCGCGCCCGTGCACGTAGGAGGCGATCGGGGTAGAGCCAACGAAGGAAACCGCCGCCACGTCGGGGTGATCGAGCAGCGCGTCGACCGCGACCTTGTCGCCATGGACGACGTTGAAGACCCCGGCCGGCAGCCCCGCCTCGGCGTAGAGCTCGGCGACCAGGTTCGAGGCCGAGGGGTCGCGCTCGGAGGGCTTCAGCACGAACGCGTTGCCGCAGGCGATCGCCACCGGGTGCATCCACAGCGGCACCATCGCCGGGAAGTTGAACGGGGTGATCCCGGCGCAGACGCCGAGCGGCTGGCGGAACGAGTACGCGTCGACGGACGAGGAGACCTGGTCGGAGTACTCGCCCTTCAGCAGGTGCGGAATGCCGCAGGCGAACTCGACCACCTCGAGCCCGCGCAACACCTCCCCCTTCGCGTCCTCCAGCACCTTGCCGTGCTCGGAGGAGACGATCCGCGCCAGCTTCTCGACGTTGGCGCCGATCATCTCGCGGAAGGCGAACATCATCTTCGCCCGCCTGCTCAGCGACGCCTGCGACCACTCGGCGAAGGCGGCCTTGGCCGCCCCGACCGCGGCGTCGACGTCGCCCCCCTCAGCCAGCACGACCTCGGCCTGGACCGCGCCGGTCGCCGGGTCATAAACGGGCGAGGTGCGCGACGAGGCGCCGGCGGTCTCCTCGCCGCCGATCCGGTGCCGGATCGTGCGGGTGGTAGCTACGGAGCTCACATCCTCATTGTGGCGTGACCGGCGTCAGCGCCCCTTGGCCGCTCAGTACAGAGATCGCGTTGCGGGCGGCCAGCTCGGCCATCGCGGTGCGGGTCTCAACCGTGGCCGAGCCGAGGTGCGGCGTCAGCACCACGTTGTCGAGCTTCAGCAGCGCCGGCTCGACCCGCGGCTCGTGCTCGTAGACGTCGAGGCCAGCCGCGGCGATCGCCCCCTCCGCTAGCGCCGCGGCCAGCGCCCGTTCGTCGACGACCGGACCGCGCGCGGCGTTGACCAGCGTCGCGCTCGGCTTCATCGCCGCCAGCTCCGCCGCTCCGATCAGATGGTGGGTCTCCGGCGTCAACGGGCAGTGCAGGCTGACCACGTCGGCCTCCGCCAGCAGCCGCTGCAGCGGCATCCGCTCCGCCGCCAGTGCCGCCGTCACCTCCGCCGGCGCCTCCTTGCGCGAGTGGTAGGCGATCCTCATCCCAAAGGCTCGCGCCCGCTCCGCCACGCGGCGGCCGATCCCGCCCAGGCCGACGATCCCGAGCAGCTTGCCGCGCAGCCCGCTGCCGAGCATGAAGTGCATCCCCCATACCCATGGCCGCCCGGAGCGGATCAGCCGCTCCCCCTCGCTGATCCGCCGCGTCGCCGCGAGGATCAGCGCCAGGGTCAGATCGGCGGTCGCGTCGTCGAGCACCCCGGGCGTGTTGGTGACGACGATGCCCCGCCGCGCCGCCGCTTCGAGCTCGACGTTGTCATAGCCGACAGCGACGTTGGCGACGCAGCGCAGCCGCGAGCCCGCCGCTTCGAACAGCTCCTCGTCGACCCGGTCGTGCAGGAGAGTGAGGAGCGCATCCGCTCCCTTGACCAGTACCAACAAGTCCTCCCGTGGGAGTGCCCTGTCCCGTTCGTCGATCCGCACCTCGCCGGCTTCCGACAGCAGCGCGACCGCTGCCTGCGGGATCTGGTTGCTAACCGCAAAGGTCGGCTTCTCAACGGAGGACACCCTTAGACGCTAACGCCCCCGCTCCAGGGAAGAGCGGGGGCGAGCGCAGATGCTCTACATGTGTAAAAAATCCCCGAGGCTGGGATTGCAGGGACCGCCCCGGGGATCAGGAGAAATACACGCCACCGTTTTACTGACCTCTATTCGTCCCAGCAAGAGGGTGCGAGTGCCTACATCGACAGGTGCTTTCGTTCACTTGGTTACCTGTGTCATTCAGCTTGAGGCTTCAATCCAGGCGGTGTGAGCAGTGCGCGAAGGTCCCCTTACCAAGCTCTGTCGACCATACGACAGCCCCGGCCGCCCCCGATCCGGGCAAGGAGGGGCGGGCGGGGCCTCTTAGGGTGACAGGGAACAGATGCGAAGTGGTGCGAGTGCGGCTAGTACCACCTGCCGCGGGCGAAGCCGCCGAAGGCGATCAGCCCGATCAAGGCGATGATCAGCCCGATCCAGAAGCTCCAGACGATCATCAGCACGATCCCGACGATCACGAGGATGCCTCCTAACGAAATCCCCCCGGTGCCGGCTCCTCTGTCTGCTCTGGTGTCCATCTGCTCCTCCGTTCGCTGTTTTCTTTGGACGAGTACCGCTGTCCGGTTAGTACCCGTTCGCAGCGCTCTCTACTCAGGTTCGGGTGCTTCCTCACCCGGCCAGCTGCCGGTCACCTTGGCGAAGGAATTGCGGCTGGCGTGGTCCACCAGCCCTTTGACCAGACGGAAGATCGCTCCCTCCAGCACCAGTGCCGCGATCAGTTTCGGCCAGGAGAATTCTCGGTGCTCGGGGCTCGGTGGCTCCTCGTCGTCGATCAACCCCCACACCTGTTCAAACGCCTTCTTGCCGACGAGGCCGGCGAGCAGGCCGAGGACGATGCTGATCGGGGTGAAGATCACCTTCATGGTCGTGTCTCCTTCCTGCCTAGGTGGTCTTCTGGTCCTTCGGCTCGTCGCGCGGCTCGAGCTGGATCTCCTTCTCGGCCCGCGGCCGCCCTTCCTCGATCTCGACGCTGCGCTCGCGCTCGGCGTTCAGCTGGTGGCCGAAGAGGATCGCCAGGTTGGTGATCCAGAACCACAGCAGCAGCACCACCAGGCCGGCGAGCGTGCCGTAGGTCTTGTCGTAGGAGCCGAAATTGGCGACGTAGAGGGCGAACAGCGCCGAGACGATCGCCCAGACGACGATCGCGACGATCGCCCCCGGCGTCACCCAGCGGAAGCCGCGCACCTTCACGTTCGGCGAGGCGTAGAAGAGGACGTCGACCATGAGGATGAAGATCGCCGCCATCACCGGCCACTTGGCGATGTTCCAGATGTCAACAGCAGTGCTGCTGAGGCCGATCGGATTGGCGATCGCTGCGACCACCGGACCGGTGAGGACAAGCCCCACCGCGAGCAGCGCCATCATCACGATCATCGCCAGCGTCACCGCGATCTGCAGCGGCCGCAGCTTCCAGAACGGCCGCCCCTCGGGGGTCTCGTAGATGATGTTCGAGGCGCGGATGAAGGCGCCGACATAGGCCGAGGCCGACCACAGCGCCGCCGCCAGGCCGAAGACGAAGGCGAACCCGGCCGCGCTCTGGTTTTCGACGATAGATTTGATCGGCCCTTCGAAGGTTTCCGCCCCCGATTCGGGGCCGAGTTCGGTGATGATTTCGGTCAGCTTCGCGGTCGTGGTCTGGGGGTCGCCGAAGATCCCAAGCAACGAGACCATCGCGATCAGCGCCGGGAACAGCGAGAGCAGCCCGTAGTAGGTGAGCGCCGCCGCCCAGTCGCTCAGGTTGTCCTCCTGGAACTCGTTCAGCGTCCGCTTCAGGGTCGGCCAAAGGCCCGTCTTCGCGGTGTCGCCCTCGGGCTTGTAGTCGCGTCTGACCGTCGCGCTCTCCATAAGACCTACCTGCCCGTTGGCGGGGACTTCCTAACTAGAGCTCGGGCAGCTCCTGCTCCTCGCTCAGCAGCGGCGCGAAGAGATCGCCCTTCGTCTCGACCCGCTCCAGCACCGCGGCGTGGTCGAAGACCAGTGCGTCGGAGTCGCCGTCGGTGAGCGCCGCCTCGACCTCGCTCCACTCCAGCGGCGTCGAGACCGTCGGCCGCTCCTTCGCCCGCAGCGAGTAGACGCAGACGGTCGTCTTGTGGACGTCGTTCTGGCTCCAGTCGATCAGCACCTTGCCCGGGCGTTTCGTCCTCGACATCCGCGAGACGACGCGCTCGGGGAATTTCCGCTCCAGCGTCTCGGCGACGGCCTTGGCGAAAGGCTTGGTCTGCTCGTAGGTGACCTCGCTGTTGAGCGGGGCGTAGAAGTGGAGGCCCTTCGAGCCCGAGGTCTTCACGTAGCTGTTCAGCCCGAGCTGCTCGAACAACCCGCGCAGCCAGACCGCCACCTGGGCGCAGTCGAGCACGTCGGCGGGGGCGCCCGGGTCGAGGTCGAAGACCATCGCCGTCGGTCGCTCCATCGCCTCGCAGCGCGAGAGCGAGGTGTGGAGCTCGATGTCGGCGAGGTTCGCCAGCCAAACCAGGGTCGCCGCGTCTTCGACCACGCAGTAGTCGAGCTCGCCTTTGTGACGGTCGCTCCAGATCGGCGCCGTCTGCACCCAGTCGGGGCGGTGTTTCGGGCAGCGCTTCTCGTAGAAGTGCTTGCCCTCGACTCCGTCGGGATAGCGCTTCAAAGTCAGTGGCCGACCGCGCAGGTGCGGCAGCAGAAACTCGGCGATGCGGGCGTACCAGTCGATCAGCTCCCCCTTGGTGAATCCCGTCTGGGGATAGAGCACCTTGTCGAGATTGGAGAGCTTGACCTCGTGCTCGAGCTCGACTTCGCTCGCCGCCTTGTCCTCGCGCAGGCCTTTGTAAGCGGGATGACGCAGGATCCCCTCCTTCGTCGCCTCGCGGAACTCGATCTCGGCGACCAGCCGCGGCTCGACGAAGATGGCGTCTTTGGGCAGCTTCGGACCGGCGCCGAAGGGACTGGTCTTGCGCTCGAGCGGGGCCAGGCGGGCGGCAATCGCAGTCAGATCGGCGGCGGTGAAGCCGGTCCCGACTTTGCCGGCGTAACGAAGCACCGGCTTTCCGCCGCCGTGCTCGAAGTAGCCGACCAGGAGCGCGCCGAGATGTTCCTTGCGCCGCCCTTCGCCCGGAGTCCAGCCGCCGACCACCATCTCCTGGCGACTCACGTTTTTCACCTTTAACCAGGCGCCGGTGCGTTTGCCGGGGGCGTAACCGGAGTCGACGCGCTTCAGCATCACCCCCTCCAGGCCCTGCTCCTTGCTCGCCGCCAGCAGCTCTTCGGCGCGGCCGATCGAGTGGCCGGGCGTCTGCCAGCTCTCACCGTTGAGCTCCAGCCCTTCCAGCAGCTCGCGCCGGCGCGTGTAGGGCTCGGCCGTCAAGTCTTCGCCGTCGAGGTAGAGGAGGTCGAAGACGACGTAGACGACGGGATGGGTCTTCATCCGCCGCCGCACCACGTTCTCGTCCGTGTTGTGGATGCGCTGCTGCAGGCGCTCGAAGCTGGGCTTGCCGTTCTCGTCGAAGGCGACCAGCTCGCCGTCCAGCACCGCCTCATGGGAGCCGAGCGCCCGCGAGATCCGCCGCTCCTCCGGGTACTGGGCGCTAACGTCGAGGAGGTTGCGGGACTGCAGCTCAGCCCGCCCGGGACGGCAGTAAGCGATCGCCCTCACCCCGTCCCACTTCACCTCGACCG
>JBQCCT010000198.1:0-4023 GCA_051961955.1 Solirubrobacterales bacterium | reverse complement strand
GGAAGGTCCTCCAGACAACAGCGGGGAGGGTCTGGAGGACCTTCCCCCGACCCCTCCCCAGCCGGCTACTCGTACTGCAGGCTCTCCAGCACGTTGAGTCGAGATGCCCGGCGCGCGGGGACTATCGCCGCCAGTACGCCGGCCAGGCCAGCGAGCACCAGCAACACGACCAGCGAGCCGACCGGATAGGAGAGGGTGAAGCCTTCGGCCTTGAGGGGTTGGGCGATCAGGGTGGCGAAGACGATTCCGAGGACCATGCCCAGGATCGCGCCGATCAGGGCGGTGATCACCGCCTCGTAGCGGATCATCGTCCGCACCTGCCGCCGCGACATCCCGATCGCCCGCAGCATCCCCAGCTCCCGCCTGCGTTCGTGGATTGAGAGAGCCAGCGTGTTGGCGATCCCGAACAGCGAGATCAGGATCGCGAAGGCGAGCAGGGCATAGACGAGTCGGACCAGGTTGTTGATCTGCTTTTCGCGCTCTTCCTTCAGTTCCGCCTGGTTGAGCACTTCGGTGACGGGGAAGAGCGTTTCCGACCCTTTCGTCAGCAGCGCCTGGACCTTCGCTTCGTCCGCCCCTGCTCCGACCTTGACGAAGTCGAAGAGATCCTCGGTCTGGTGGAAGTCGCGGGCCATCACCGGCTGGGTGACGAGGACGCTGCCGAGGACGCCGAGCTTCGAGCTGAACTCGCCGACGACGCGGAAGCGCGGCCGTGCCCGGGTCTGCGTCAGCAGCTGGAAGCTGTCGCCGAGTTCGAGGTTGTGCGAGCCGGCGAAGTCGTCGGAGACGATCGCCTCGCCTTCGCTGAGATTGCGCAGCGCCCTCGGGCCGCCCCGCTTCCATTCGATGTTCAGCGTCTCGCCGATGTCCTTGGTCGGGGCGTTGACTTTGGTCGTCGCTCCCGGAGTCCCGTTTTCGATCACCTTCGCCTGCGCCCCGCGAATCGTCGCCACGAACTCGACCCCCGGGACTCTTTCGGCGGCCCGCGCCGCCCCATTCGGGATCGGCGAGAAGCCGTCGCTGTTCTGGATCACCAGGCCGCCGGCGAAATTTTCGTCGACGACCTGGGCGACGGTGCTCTTCAGGCCGGCGGCGAAGACGGTGACGAAGGCGACCAGCGCCAGGCCGATCATCAGCGCCGCCGCGGTGATCGCGGTGCGGCTCGGGTTGCGCTGCGCGGTCTCGCGGGCGAGGCGGCCGGTGAGTCGGCGCAGCCGCTCCAGCGGCCAGCCGGCGGCGGTCGCCAGCGGCGGCACCAGGCGCGGGCTGAAGATCGAGACGGCGAAGACAATTGCCACCGCGCCGCCGCCCATCAGCTCGGCGCGGATGCCGGCGCCGCCGCTCCCCAGCAGCCCGATCAGGACCATCGCGATGCCGGCCGTAGCCAGCAGCAGCGAGAGCGCCAGATAGGCCAGCCGGCGCCGCCGGCTCGGCGCCGGGCTGAAAGCGTGCAGCGCCGCGATCGGCGGCACCCGGGTCGAGCGCAGCGCCGGCACCAGCGAAGCAACCAGGGTGACGACGAGCCCCACCACCAGGGCGACGATCACCGTCCGCGACTCCATCCGCAGGCTGGTGGTCGGCAGGTCCAGCCCGAAGGCTTTGAAGAGGGCCTCAATCGCCGCCGCGATCACGAAGCCGCCGCCGATCCCGATCACCGCGCCGAGCAGCCCGATCGCTCCCGCTTCGGCCATGACCGAGCCGAGGATCTGGCGGCGCGAGGCGCCCAGGGTCCGCAGCATCCCGAATTCGCTCACCCGTTGGGCGACCGTGATCGAGAAGGTGTTGAAGATCAGAAAGGAGCCGACGAATACGGCGATGAAGCCGAAGACGAGGAGGAAGGTCTGCAGGAAGCTGAGGTTTTCGCGGATTTCTTCCGAGGCGCGGTCGGCTTTTTCCGTGGCGGTCTCGACCCGCACCCCAGCCGGCATCTCCCGCGCGATCCGGCGTTTCAGCGCCGCCGCGGAGACCCCGTCAGCGGCGGCGACGGAGATCTGATCGAAGCGGCCGCGCTTGTGGGTGAGGCGCTGGGCGACCGGCAGCGTCACCTGGGCAATGCTGGCGCCGCCGAAGGAGGCGCTGCCGAGCTTGGTGAAGCCGACGAGACGAAATTTCTCCGCGCGGCCCTGGCCGATCAGCTCGATCGTTTCGCCCATTTCGAGCCCGGCGCCTTCGGCCGCGGCCTTGTCGATCGAGGCTTCGCGCGGGCCGCGCGGTTTGTGGCCTTCGACGTAGTTGAGCGCCTCGAGCCCGTCGGGCAGGGTCGAGGAGATGAACTTCGGGGCGAATTTGTTGCCGATCTTTTCGCCCTGCGAGTTGAAGAAGGCGCCGGGGGTGAAGATCGCCCCCGCGGCCAGCCGGACCCCGCGCGTTTTCTGCACGGTCGGCAGCAGCGCGGCGCCGACCGTCGGCGTTTCGCCGTTTTCCTGCTTGACCGGGTTCTGGGCGGTGACGACGACGCTGGTCCCGGCCAGCGACTCGTTGAAGATTTCGTCGAAGGCGGCGAAGATCGTGTCGGTGAGGACGTACGAGCCGGCGACGAAGGCGACGCCGAGGACGACCGCGAAGGTGGTGGTCAGGGCCCGGACCTTGCGAGCCCAGACACCCTTCAAGGCGAGGCTGGTCACAGCCGCTTCTGCAGCTCGATTACATCGTCGGCCGAGCCCGGCGCCGCGTCATTGACGATCCTCCCGTCCTGCAGCGTGATCAGCCGGTCGGCGTGGGCGGCGGCGGCCGGGTCGTGGGTGACCATCACCACCGTCTGCCCGAACTCGTCGACCGCCTGGCGCAGCAGCTGCATGACATCCTCGCTCGCCTTCGAGTCGAGGTTGCCGGTCGGCTCATCGGCAAAGACGACGGCGGGCTTGGTGACCAGCGCCCGGGCGACGGCGACCCGCTGCTGCTGGCCGCCGGAGAGCTCGGCCGGGCGATGGGTGCGACGGTCCTCGAGGCCGACGGTGCGGATCAGCGTTTCGAGCCACTCCCGGTCGGGCTTGCGGCCGGCGATCGAGAGCGGCAGCACCAGGTTCTCCTCCGCGGTCAGGACTGGCAGCAGGTTGAAGAACTGGAAGACGAAGCCGAGCTTGTCGCGGCGCAGCCGGGTCAGCTTCGTGTCGTCGAGCTTGGTGATGTCGACGCCGTCGAGCTCGACCGTGCCCGCGGTCGGCTTGTCGAGGCCGGCGAGGATGTGCATCAGGGTCGACTTGCCCGAGCCGGAGGGGCCCATGATCGCGGTGAAGCGGTCGCGCTCGAACTCGGTGGAGACCCCGTCGAGGGCGGTGACCGCGGCGTCCCCCTCGCCGTAGCGGCGGTGAAGGTCGGTGGCGACCACGATTGGTCCGTTGACGCTCACTGCCGCACCGTATCGGGTCGGCCGAATAGCCTGGCCCCGTGGCCCTGTCAGACAGCTTTGTCGGATTCCTGATCGACCTCGACGGGGTCGTCTGGATCGGCCGCGAGCCGGTGCCGGGATCGGTGGAGGCGCTGCGGGCGCTGCAGGAGGCAGGCAAGCGACTGGTCTTCGTCACCAACAATCCCGGGCGGCTGCCCTCCGCCTACGCGGAGCGACTGCGCGAGCTCAGGGTCGAGGTGGGCGAGGAGCAGATCGTCACCGCCGGGATGGTGGTGGCGCGCCTGGCCGGCGAAGCGGCCGGCGCAGGCGGCAGCGCCTTCGTGATCGGCGCCTCGGCCCTGAAGGAGATGGTGGCGGCGACCGGGGCGCGATTGCTGGACGGTGAGGAGGCGCAGGAGGCGGACGTGGTCGTCGTCTCCGGCCATCGCGGCTTCGACTATGGGGAGCTGCTGACGGCGAAGTTCGCCCTCGACCGCGGCGCCAAGCTGTTCGCCACCAGCCACGACCCGACGATGCCCTTCCCCGGCGGCGAGCTGCCGGGCACCGGTGCGGTTCTGGCCGCGGTCGAAGTCGCCTCCGGGCGCCGGGCCGAGATCGCCGGCAAGCCGGAACGGCACCTGTTCGAGATGGCGCTGGAGGCGATCCGTGGTTCCTTTGTCGCCCAGAAGACGAAA
>JBQCCT010000197.1:0-9276 GCA_051961955.1 Solirubrobacterales bacterium | reverse complement strand
CATCCCGACCGAGATCAGCAGCAGTCCCTCGCGGTCGTAGGTGAACTTCTTCGAGAAGGCGATCTGCATCAGTTTCGGGCCGCCTATCAGGACCACGACCACGACCAGCGCGGTGAAGGCCGCGATCCCGAGCAGGACCATCCGCACCGTGTGGTGGAACTCGCGCTCGGCGTCCTCGGCGTCGCTGTGGTGCAGGGTGGTGAGGTGGGGGAGGATGCTGGTCGAGACCGACTGGAACAGCTGCAGCGGCGCCCGCGCCAGCATCAGCACGTTGAAGATGAAGCCCGCCGCCGCGGCGCCCTGGAGGCCGCGGACGATCAGCGGACCGGCGTTGAGGAAGGCCTGTTCGCTGAACATGATCACCAGCACCGCCGCAGCGAATCCGCTGCCGTGCGCTAGCGAGAACTCGGCGGAGGCCTCCTCGTCAACCCGCACCTCCTCCGCTCCGCGTCCGGCATCAGCCGGCACCTCCTCCGCTTCGCGTCCAGATATGCCGGGTTGCGGCCGCTGCGCATCGCGCTCTTTTTGCGCCCGCCGGGCGAAGGCGAACGGCACTACCAGTAGGCTCAGCGCCGGCGCCGCGGTGATTCCGATCGCGACCGCTGACTGGCCGCTGAGGACGCCGATCGCGACCATCACCGCGAAGATCGTGCGGAAGCAGGATTCCGAGAGGATCATCGCGACGAAGAGCCCGAAGCGCTGCTCTCCGGCGAGGAAGCCGCGGGCGAAGTAGCTGGCGGCGTAGAAGAGGACCGAGGTGAAGAAGACCCAGTAGAGGGGTTCGTTGCCCTCCAGCAGGGTGTCCTGGATCGGGCCGCGCAGCGCCAGGGCGACCACCGCGAAGAAGAGCGAGAGGCCGAACTGGATCGTCGAGGCGACCCGCATCGGCTGCCCGATCGGTTCGCCTTTGACCAGCCGCTCGGAGATGTGGCGCGAGAGCAGCTGTTCGATCGGCCGGTATAGGGTCGAGATCGTGATGAAGACCGCCGACCAGAGCACGGTGATCTGCCCGTAGTCCGGTTTCGAGAGGACGTGGGAGGCGATTAGGAAGTAGGCGTAGGTGATGACGCCGGTCAGCCCGACGCCCACCGCGAGGAAGCTCGCGGTCTTGCCGTAGTCGGCGGAGCTTTTCATTCCCTCTTCTCGCTACCCGGCTCGTAGTGTGAGGGCTCGACCCCGAGCGCCAGCTCGACCCGCCGCACCCGCTCGAAGACGCGCTGGGTCATCACCCGCTGGCCGGCGAGGAGGTCGCCGATCACCCCGAGGGCGAAGAGCTGGACGGCGGCGATGAAGAGGACGGCGCCGAGGATCAGCGACTGGATGTGGCCGGTGCTGTCGCCGTTGAAGATCCAGTCGATCAGGAACGGCAGCCAGGCGCCGAAGGCGAGCACGAGCAGGACCAGGGCGGCGGTGGTGAAGGCGCGGAGCGGCTCGTAGCGGGCGTAGATGCGGAGGATCGCCGGCCCGTTGCGGCGCACGTAGGCGCCGGTCGAGGCGAAGAGACGGGACTCGCGCGTCTTCGGGTTGGTGCCGATCGCGACCTCGTCGACCGCGACCAGCATCTTCCCGGCCTGGATCAGGCTCTCCAGCGTGTAGGTGAAGTTGTCGACGACCAGGAGCTGCAGGGCGGCCTCGCGGTTGTAGGCGCGGAAGCCGGAGGTGGCGTCGGTGATCTCGGTCCCGGAGACGCGGCGCACGACCCAGCTGCCGAGCCGCTGCAGCCGTTTTTTCGCGGGTGAGAAGTGGTCAATGTTGCCGACGCGGCGGTCGCCGACGACCATGTCGGCTTCGCCGCCGACGATCGGCGCGACCAGCTTCGCCACGTCGGCGCCTTGGTACTGGTTGTCAGCGTCGGTATTGACGACGACGTCGGCCCCGAGCTTCAGGCATGCGTCAAGCCCCGCCTGGAAGCCGGCCGCCAGGCCCTTGTTATTGGTCAGCCGGACGATGTGCTCGACCCCGCACTCGCGTGCCACCTCGACCGTGCGATCGGTCGAGCCGTCGTCGATCACCAGCAGCTCGACTTCGTCGATGCCGGGGACGGCGCGCGGGAGGTCGGCGATCGTGACGGGAAGCGTCTGCTCCTCGTTGAGGCAGGGGATTTGGATGATCAGCTTCATCGCCACCAGCGTATTCGTGCTCTCGGGCATCTGGCCTGCTGCCGCCTGGCGCGCGCGCCACCCGCGCGAGGGCGTAGACTGATTGACGAGTCAGTCAACGATGGATTCCCAGCTTACCTCCACGGATCGGACTCACCTGCAGCGGGCTCTTGAGCTGGCGGAGCGCGGTCGCGGGCGCGTGAGCCCGAACCCGATCGTCGGTGCGGTAATCGTCCGGGACGGCGAGGCGATCGGGGAGGGGTTCCATGCGGAGCTGGGGGGCCTGCACGCCGAGCGCGCGGCGCTTGAGGATTGTCGTCTCCGCGGCGAGGACCCGGCTGGGGCGACTATGTACGTGACGCTGGAGCCCTGCGCGCACCAGGGGCGGCAGCCTCCCTGCGTGGAGGCGATCCTCGAGGCGGGGATCGGCCGCGTCGTGATCGCCTCCGAAGACCCGAGCGAGAAGGCCGCCGGCCGCGGTCCCGGCATCCTCCGCGACGGCGGTGTCGACGTGTTGTTCGCCGCCGGCGCCGAGGCCACCGCCGCCCGCCGCCTCAACCAACCTTTCCGCAAGCACGCCCGCACCGGCCTTCCCCTGGTCGTCCTCAAGATGGCGATGTCCCTCGACGGCCAGACCGAGACGACGCCCGGCGATTCACCGTGGATTTCCGGCGAGCAGAGCCGCGAGCTCGTTCACCGCTGGCGAGCCGAATCCGACGCGATCGCCATCGGCATCGGCACTGCCCTCGCCGACGACCCGCTGTTGACCGCCCGCATCGACGGTGCCCGCCAGCCCCTCCGCGTCGTCTTCGACTCCAGAGCGCGCCTGCCACTCGACTCCCAACTCCTTCAGACCTTGGATCAGTCCCCGGTCCTGGTTGTCATCGGACCCGATGCTCCTAGCGACCGCGTGGCGGCGCTTAAGGACGCCGGCGCCGAGACCATCGTCGCCACCGACGTCGAGGGGGCCCTCCGTGATCTGGGCAGCCGCGACATCACCAGCTTCTTCTTGGAGGGCGGCCGAACTCTCGCATCTGCCTTCTTGTCCGCTGGCCAGATCGATGAATCCCGTACCTTCATCGCCCCAATGCTGATCGGCGGCTCGGATAAAGGCGGGGTAGGGGTAGAGATGCACGTGGCCCTCGATTCATCCGTGGAGCGGGTAGGGGACGACGCGCTGATCACGGCCAGATTCAAGGAGTGGTGATGTTCACGGGCCTGGTTGAAGACGTCGGAACCGTCGAGTCGATTGAACGCACTGGCGAAGGGGCCAAACTGCACATTCTCACTGCGCTTTCTTCGGAGCTTGCGGAGGGCGACAGCATCGCCGTCGACGGCTGCTGCCTCACTGCGACGGTCGTTCATGAAGACGCATTTGCGACCGAGGCGATGAATCAGACTCTCTCCCTCACCGCTCTCGACGGCATCCAGCAGGGCAGCCGTGTGAACTTGGAGCTGGCGATGCAGGCCTCGGATCGCCTCGGCGGGCACATCGTGCAAGGGCACGTCGACGGGGTCGCCACCGTCGTTTCAGCCGAGGACGACGGGTTCGCGCGGCGACTCCGAGTCGAACTCCCTCCTCAGCTCCTCCGCTATGTCGCCCCCCAGGGCTCGATCACTCTCCATGGCGTCAGCCTCACGGTCGCGGATTTGGGGGATGCCTGGGCTGAGGTCTCCCTCATCCCTGAGACGCTGGAGCGGACCAACCTCGACGAAGCGCAGCCGGGAAGCAAGTTGAACGTCGAGTGCGACATCGTGGCGAAGTACGTGGAGCGTTTGGTGGCACCATTCGCCGGAAAGGAGCAGGCGTGAGCCAGATGGCCGAGACCCAGAGACAAGAGCAGAGCGCGCGCACGGGCAAGAGCCCGTTCGCCACCATCGAGGAGGCGATCGAGGAGATCCGCGCCGGCCGCATGGTCGTCGTCTGCGACGGCGAGGACCGCGAGAACGAGGGCGACCTGGTGATGGCCGCGCAGTTCGCGACGCCCGAGGCGATCAACTTCATGGCCAAGGAGGCGCGCGGGCTGGTCTGCCTGGCGCTGACCGCCCGCCGCTGCGAACGGCTCGGCCTCAACCTGATGGCGGCGAAGAACGAGGCGCCGCTGGAAACCGCCTTCACGGTCTCGATCGAGGCCGCCGGCGGGGTCAGCACCGGGATCTCGGCCCACGACCGCGCCCACACGATCCAGGTCGCGATCGACCCCGAATCGGGGCCGCGCGACATCGTCGTCCCCGGCCACATGTTCCCGCTGCGGGCCAAAGACGGCGGGGTCCTGGAGCGCACCGGTCACACCGAGGCCAGCGTCGACCTGGCGCGGCTCGCCGGGCTCACCCCGGCCGGCGTCATCTGCGAGGTGATGAACGACGACGGGACGATGGCCCGGGTCCCGGACCTGGTCCCCTACTGCGAAAAGCACGCCTTGAAGATGATCACCGTCGCCGAGCTGATCGCCTACCGGAGGCGCACCGAGAAGCTGGTCGAGCGCGTCGTCGACACCGGCCTGCCGACCGTCTTCGGCGACTTCACCGCCGTCGGCTACCGCTCGCTGGTCGACGACAAACACCACGTGGCGATGGTCAAGGGCGAGGTCGACGGGACCGAGGACGTGCTGGTCCGCGTCCACTCCGAGTGCCTCACCGGCGACGTCTTCCACAGCATGCGCTGCGACTGCGGCGAGCAGCTGGAAGCGGCGCTCTCGATGATCGAGCGCGAGGGCCGCGGCGTCCTGCTCTACCTCTCCCAGGAGGGGCGCGGCATCGGCCTGCTGAACAAGCTGCGCGCCTACAAGCTGCAGGAGGAAGGCGCCGACACGGTCGAGGCCAACCTCAAGCTGGGTCTGCCCGCCGACCTGCGCGACTACGGGATCGGGGCGCAGATCCTCGGCGATCTCGGCCTGACCAGCATCCGCATCCTCACCAACAACCCGAAAAAGATCGTCGGCCTCGAGGGCTACGGCCTCTCGGTCACCGAGCAGGTGCCGATCGAGTCCGTCCCAAACGCCCACAACGAGGCTTACCTGCGCGCCAAGCGCGACAAGATGGGCCACTCGCTCCACCACCAGGGTCTCGCCCTCGACGAGGAGATGATCCACGATGAGGAGGAGCGCGACGCCAAGGATGGCCAGGGTCCCAAGGACGGCGATGGCTGAGGCCGGTGCGTTCCTGGAGGAGTTCCGGGATGACGAGAAAGGAGCGCTCGCGGGTCTTGAATTCGCGGTAATCGTTGGGCGCTTTTATGAGGACCTTGCTCAGCGGCTGATCGCTGGCGCTCGGACGGGCTTTCAGATGGCCGGCGTCGCGCCGCAGATGGTCCGCGAATACTCCGTGCCCGGCGCGTACGAGCTGCCCTTTGCGGCAAAGCAGTTCATTGAGGGATCGAGGAAGCGGAATGGAGGCCAGCGAGGATTGGCGACTCCCGGCGGCGTCGCCTGCCTTGGCGTCGTCATCCGCGGCGAGACCGACCACTACGACTTTGTCTGCGCCGAGTCGGCGCGCGGGATCCAGCAGGTGCAGCTTGAGACCGGCGTTCCCTGCGCCTTCGGCGTGATCACCTGCGACAACATGGACCAGGCGCTGGCCCGCTCCGGGGGCGACAAGCGCGACCAGGGCCGCAACGCCGCCCTCACCGTCTCGCGGATGGCCCTGCTCAAGCGCCAGATCGGCTGACTCCGGTACCATCCCGCGACCGATGGCCAAGGTATGCCACAGCTGCGGCAAGGGACCGGCGTTCGGTCAGTCCCGAAGCC
Source organism: Solirubrobacterales bacterium (assembly GCA_051961955.1). Classification (GTDB taxonomy): domain Bacteria; phylum Actinomycetota; class Thermoleophilia; order Solirubrobacterales; family 70-9; genus VAYN01. The sequence goes on along the minus strand of JBQCCT010000197.1, from coordinate 3,431 downwards.
ACTCGATGGTCGCGACCAAGCGCCGCTTCGAGCCGAACCTCCAAAAGGTCCGCATCCAGGAGAACGGCCGCCCCCTCCGCGCCTACGTGTGCACCCGCTGCCTCAAGGCCGGCAAGGTCACCAAGGCCGCTTAGAGCGCAAAAAGCAGCGGGGTAGGGGGAGAGTCCGAGCCCCTGTCGACTTAGTGGCCATATGGGCCACAAAAGCGACACGCTCGATTCGCGCATCGCGAAAATCGCGGCGCGACAGCATGGAGTCGTGACGCTGGGGCAACTCGAAGGGGCGGGGTTGGGATCGAAAGCGATCACGATCCGTGCGCGCAGACGACAGTTGCTCCGAGTGCATCGTGGCGTCTATGCCCTCGGTGCCTTCCCTACGTCCCATCGCCAACGCTGGATGGCCGCGGTGCTCGCTTGCGGGGAGGGAGCGGTTTTGAGCCGCGGATCCGCTGCCGCGCTCTGGGGTTTGTTGCGGCCGATCGACGGCCCCGTCCACGTCTCCGTCCCAACTACCTCGGGCCGCCTCAGTCGCGGTGGAATCCGCTTACACCATCGACGACCTCGACGGCATCGTCCCTCCTTACCTCCTCCGTCGCGCTCGCCGCCAAGCGGAGCTAATGGGGGTTCGACTTAAGGGAACGGAGGGAACGCGTTCCCGCAGCTCCTTCGCCTACCACCGTGGCTCGGTCTCTTTCGAGGGCGATCACGCTCGTGACCTCGACCTGCGCCGGCGCGGGTTCACGGTGCTGCGCTTCACCGGCACGCAGATCGAAAACCAACCCGACCGCGTCGTTGCCGACGTCACTGCTGCTTTGAGCCGCTAAGCGTCCGACGACTCGTTGCCGACCCCCACCACGACTGGGTGCTCCTCTGTAGGTGAGGGGGCGCCCCCGTCCGGCTCGACGTGGAGGCGGGGGAGGATGCGGTCGAGCCAGGCGGGGAAGTGCCAGGCGCGCTCGCCGAGTAGCTGCATGATCGCCGGCACCAGCATGGTGCGGATGACGATCGCGTCGATCAGGACCGCCGAGGAGAGGCCGAGGCCGAAGAGCTTGATGATCCGTTCTTCGCCGAGCATGAATGAGGCGAAGACGGTGACCATGATCGCCGCCGCCGCGGTGATCACGCGGCCCGTCAGGGCGAGGCCCTGAGTGACCGCTTCGCCGGCGTCCTTGCGGTGCTCCCACTCCTCGTGGATCCGCGACATCAGGAAGACCTCGTAGTCCATCGAGAGCCCGAAGACGATCGCGAAGAGGAAGATCGGGAAGAAGGAGATGATCGGGCCGGTGTTGTCAACGCCGATCAGGCCCGCGCCCCAGCCGAACTGGAAGACCGCGACGACGAGCCCGAAGGCGGCGCCGATCGAGAGCAGGTTCATCGCGATCGCCTTCAGCGGCACCCAGACCGAGCGGAAGACGGTCATCAGCAGCAGCGCCGAGAGGAGGACGACGACGCCGATGAAGAGCGGCAGCTTTTCGGCGATCGCGTTGCCGAAGTCCTCGAAGATCGCGTTGACGCCGCCGACGTGCAGTTGCGCCCCGGTCTTCGCCTCGATCGGCGGGATCACGTTGCTGCGGATGTGGTCGAGCAGGTCGGTGGTGGCGGCGCTTTGCGGCGAGGTCGTCGGGTAGACCTGGAAGACGCCCGTGTTTTCGGCCGGGTTGAGGGTGATCGAGGTGGTCGCGGCGACGCCTTCTTCACCTTCGAGCGCCTGCTTCAGCTGCGCGAGCCCTTCGTCCTGGCCTTTGCCCGGCAGCGCCGCGACCATCACGAACGGCCCGTTGAAGCCCGGGCCGAAACCCTCGGCCAGCAGGTCGTAGGCCTTGCGCGTGGTCTTGTTGGGAGGTTCGGTGCCGGCGTCGTTGGTGCCAAGTCGCAGCGAGAGGGTGGGGATGCAGAGGAGGATCAGGAAGCCGCCGGAGAGAGCCGCCGCCAGCCATGGGCGCGCCTGGATGCGGCGGCTCCAGCGGAACCACCAGCTGCCCTCGTCGATGCTCCGCGAACCGGTGCCGAGCCCCGGAATACGGAGCCGGTTGACCCAGTTGCCGGCGATCGTCAGCAGGGCCGGCAGCAGCGTCAGCGCCGCGATCATCGTGAAGAGCACCGCCAGCGCTGCCGCCATCGCCACCCCGTAGAGGAAGTTGAGACCGAGTAGGAACATGCCCAGCAGCGAGATGATCACCGTCACCCCGGCGAAGAGCACGGCGCGGCCGGCGGTGTCGACGGCTTTGATCGCCGCCTGCTGCTTCTCCAGGCCTTCGTCGAGGCCGTTGCGGAAGCGGGTGAGGATGAAGAGCGCGTAGTCGACGCCGACGCCGAGCCCGATCATCGCCGCCAGCACGATCGCGAAGTTGGCGGTGTGGAAGACGTGGGTGCCGAGGGCGACCAGGCTGAGGCCGACGCCGAGTGCGAACAGCGCGGTGATCAGCGGCAGTCCCATCGCCACGAAGGAGCCGAAGGTGAGGAGGAGGACTATCGCCGCCGCCAGCAGTCCGATCCCGAATGAGGAGTCGCCTTCTTCCTGTTCGGCTTCCTGGATCGTGTTGCCGCCGAGCTGGACTTCGAGGCCGTTGCCCGCCGCCCCCTGGGCGATGGAGATGATTTCGCGGGTCTTTTCCTTGTCCAGCTTGTTGTTGGGGACGTCGTACTGGATCGTCGCGTAGGCGATCTTGCCGTCTTCGCTGACCGCGGCGGCGCCGCCCTTCACGTAGGGGCTGGCGACTTCGCTGACGTGGGGAAACTTTTCGACCTGGGCGAAGACCTCTTCCATCTTCTTCCTCACCGCCGGCGATTCGACTCCCTGGTCGGCCTTGAAGACGATCTGAGCCGCTTCTCCCGATTGCTGCGGGAACTTGCTTTCCAGCAGGTCGAAGGCTTCCTTCGAGTCGGAGGCGGGCAGCTTGAATTCTTCGGAGAAATCGGCTCCGACGGAGCTGGCGATCCCCCCGATCCCGATCAGGGCGACGATCCAACCGACGATTACCGTCTTGCGATGACTGGTGGTCCAACTGGCGAAACTACGCATCTGACCGCACGCTACCAACCGAGCCAGCGGCGTCGGTGTGAACGTGCTCACGCGGCTGCTGTCGCGGGCGGCGACTAGATTCCCGGGGGATGCCCGAACCCCAGATCGCCCGCTTCCGCCGGGTAATCGGCTCTGCCTACGCCTCGCTGGAGGCCCGCCGCCAGGAGGTCAACGACCTCAACGTCTTCCCGGTCGCCGACGGCGACACCGGCGACAACATGGCGATGACGCTGCGCGCGGTGATGGAAGAGCTCGACCGCCTCGACGGCCAGTCGTTCGACGAGGTCGGCCGTACCGAGCTGGTGCAGGCGTTGGCGCGGGCGGCGCTGATGGGCGCCCGCGGCAACTCCGGCGTCATCCTCAGCCAGATCGTCCGCGGTGCCGCCGAAGAGCTGGCCGGCCGCCAAGGT
>JBQCCT010000196.1:0-10728 GCA_051961955.1 Solirubrobacterales bacterium | reverse complement strand
TCCCGACCGGCCGGTGATCGCCGCCCTCGGCGACGGCGCGATGCAGATGCTCGGGATCAACGCGCTGATCGACGTCGCCGCCCGCTGGGAAGAGTGGTCCAACAAGCAGCTGGTCGTGCTCGTCCTCCACAACGACGACCTCAACCAGGTGACCTGGGAGCAGCGGGTGCTGGCGGGCGACCCGAAACTCGAGGTCTCGCAGCGGATCCCCGACTTCCCCTACGCCGACTACGCCCGTTCGCTCGGCCTGCACGGGATCAAAGTCGAACGCCCCGAGCAGGTCGGCGACGCCTGGGACGAGGCGCTGAACGCGGGCCGGCCGGTCCTCTACGAGGCGGTCACCGACCCCGAGGTGCCGCCGCTGCCGCCGCACATCAAACTCGAGCAGGCGACCTCGCTGGCGAAAGCGCTGCTGCGCGGCGACCCGCACGGCGCCCGCGTCGTCAACCAGTCGCTGCGCGGCAAGCTGAAGGAGCTGACCACCCGCTGATGGCGATCGCGGTCCGTAACACGCCGGCGGCAGGCGACGCCGTGGTGACGGAAATGCGGGTGCGCGCCTACACGATCCCCACCGACGCGCCGGAGTCGGACGGGACGCTGGAGTGGGGCGCGACGACGATCGTCGTCGTCGAGGTCGAGGCCGGTGGCGAGAGCGGGCTCGGCTACACCTACGGCGATCGCAGCGTCGCCGCCTTCGCCGACTCGATGCTGTGCCCGGTCGTCTACGGCTGCGACGCCACCTCGCCGCCCGCCGTCTGGGCGCGGATGCAGGCAGCGATTCGCAACGCCGGCCGGCCGGGGGTCGGGGCGATGGCGGTCTCCGCGGTCGACATCGCCCTCTGGGACCTGAAGGCGCGGCTGCTGGGCGTCTGCCTCGCCGACGCGCTGCCGCGCTTCCACGAGGCGGCGCCGATCTACGGCAGCGGCGGCTTCACCTCGTACGCGCCGGCGCAGTTGCGCCGCCAGCTCGAAGGCTGGATGGACGCCGGGCTGCCGCGGGTGAAGATCAAGGTCGGTCGCGAACCCGAGCGCGACCCCGAGCGGCTGGCGCTCTGCCGCGACGTGGTCGGTGAGGAGGTGGCGCTGATGGTCGACGCCAACGGCGCCTTCGCCCCGCACCAGGCGCTCGACCAGGCCACCGTCTACGACGCCTACGGCGTCACGTACTTCGAGGAGCCCGTCAGCTCCGCAGACCGCGAGGGGCTGCGCTTCGTCCGCGAACGCGCGCCCGCCGGGATGGCGATCGCAGCCGGCGAGTATGAGTGGGACCTAGGGGGGCTCCCGCCGCTCGCCGGCTGCGTCGACGTCGTCCAGGCCGACGTCACCCGCATCGGCGGCATCACCAACCTGCTCCGCGCCGACGGCATCTGCAAGGCGCTGCACCGCCCCTTCTCGGCCCACTGCGCGCCTGCCGTCTCGGCCCACGCCTGCTGCGCGATGGAGGCGCTGGAGCACCTCGAGTACTTCCACGACCACGTGCGAGTCGAGCGGATGATGTTCGACGGCACACTCGACCCCGAGGGTGGGGCGCTGCGGCCGGACCGCTCGCGGCCGGGCCTGGGTCTGGAGCTGAAGCACGCCGAGGCGGAGCGCTGGGCGGGGTGAGCGCCGAGGTCGGGCACCGGACGCTGGCGCCGGAGGGAGTCGAGCGGATCGATCGCCGGGCGCTGAAGCGGGCGCTGAAAGAGGCGGTCAAGGGCGAAGTGCGCTTCGACCTCGGGACTCGCGCGATCTACTCCCACGACAGCTCCAACTACCGCCAGCCGCCGCTCGGCGTGGTGCTGCCGCGCGACGCCGAGGACGTGGTCGCCGCGATCGGCGCCTGCCACGCGCACGGGGCGCCGGTGCTGCCGCGCGGCTGCGGGACCGGGATCGCCGGCTCGACCGTCAACACCGCGGTCGTCGTCGACGCCTCCAAGTACATGCGGGGGATCGTCGAGATCGACCCCGAGCGCCGGCTTGCCCGCGTGCAGCCGGGGGTGATCCGCGACCAGCTCGCTTCGATCTGCGAAGAACGCCACAACCTCACCTTCGCCCCCGACACCTCGACCCACGAATACGCGACCTTCGGCGGCATGGTCGGGAACAACTCCTGCGGCGTCCACTCGGTGATGGCGGGCCGCACCGCCGACAACGTCGAAGAGCTGGAGATCGTCACCTACGACGGTCTGCGGATGCGGGTCGGGCCGACCTCCGAGGAGGAGCTGGCGCGGATCGTCGGCGAGGGCGGCCGCCGCGGCGAGATCTACGCCGGGCTGCGCGACCTGCGCGACCGCTATGCCGACCTGGTCCGCGAGCGCTACCCCGACATCCCGCGGCGCGTCTCCGGCTACAACCTCGACGAGCTGCTGCCGGAGAAGGGCTTCAACGTGGCGCGGGCGCTGGTCGGCTCGGAGGGGACGCTGGCGACGGTGCTGGAGGCGACGGTGCGGCTCGTCCACTCCCCCCCGGCCCGCTCGCTGCTGGTGCTCGGCTACCCGAGCGTGTTCGAGGCCGCCGACCACGTCAGCGAGATCCTCGAATACGGGCCGACCGGGCTGGAGGGGCTCGACCGGACCCTGATCGAAGACATGGTCGGCAAGGGTGAGCACACCTCCGAGGTGCCGATGCTGCCCGACGGCGACGGCTGGCTCCTGGTCGAGTTCGGCGGCGAGACGAAGAAAGAGAGCGACGAACGCGCCGAAGTGTGCATGGCGCGGCTGCGCAAGGACAAGACCGCCCCGGAGATGCGGCTGTTCGACGACGAAGGCGAAGAGAAGCGGCTCTGGGAGGTGCGCGAGGCGGGGCTCGGCGCGACCGCCTACATCGAGGGCGAGCGCGACCACTGGGAGGGCTGGGAGGACTCGGCGGTGCCGCCGGAGCGGCTCGGCGACTATCTGCGCCGCTTCCGCGACCTGCTCGACAAGCACGACTACCGCACCGCTCTTTACGGCCATTTCGGCGACGGCTGCATCCACTGCCGGATCAACTTCGACCTGACCAGCGCCGGCGGCGTGCGCGAGTGGCGGCAGTTCGTCGACGAAGCCGCCGACCTGGTGGTCGAGTTCGGCGGCTCGCTCTCGGGCGAGCACGGCGACGGCCAGTCGCGGGCGGAGCTGCTGCCGAAGATGTACGGCGAGGAGCTGGTCGGGGCGTTCCGCGAGATGAAGCGGATCTGGGACCCGGGCAACCGGATGAACCCGCACAAGGTCGTCGATCCCTATCCGATCGTCTCCAACATGAAGCTGGGGACCGGCTACTCGCCGCCGCAGGTGAAGACGCACTTCGCCTTCAACGCCGACTTCGGCAGCTTCGCCCACGCGGCGATGCGCTGCGTCGGCGCCGGCAAGTGCCGGCAGACCGCGAAAGGGACGATGTGCCCGAGCTTCGCGGTGACCAAAGACGAGGAGCACACGACCCGCGGCCGCGCTCGCGTCCTCTACGAGATGCTGGAGGGGCAGACGATCACCGACGGGTTCCGCTCCGAAGACGTCAAGGAAGCGCTCGACCTCTGCCTCTCCTGCAAGGGCTGCAAGGGCGACTGCCCGGTCAGCGTCGACATGGCGACCTACAAAGCCGAGTTCCTCGCCCACCACTACAAGCGGCGGCTGCGGCCGCTGCCCGCCTACACGATGGGGCTGATCATGTTCCACGCGCGGGCGGCGGCGCGGATGCCGCGGCTCGCCAACTTCCTCACCCACGCGCCGGGAATCTCGCGGCTGGTCAAGCGGGCGGGCGGCCTCAGCCCGCGGCGCGAGCTGCCGCGCTTCGCCGAAGAGACCTTCAAGGACTGGTTCCGGCAGCGCGGCGCGGTCAACCCGCAGGGCGAGCCGGTCGTCCTCTTCCCCGACACCTTCAACAACTTCCTCCACCCCGAGACGATGAAGGCCGCGGTCGCGGTGATCGAGGACGCCGGCTTCCGCGTCGTCGTGCCCGAGCCCGATCTCTGCTGCGGGCGCCCGCTCTACGACTACGGGATGCTCGACACCGCGAAGCGGTTCTGGCGGCGGAACCTCGACGTGCTGGCGCCCCATATAAGGGAGGGCGTGCCGGTGGTCGCGATCGAGCCGAGCTGCGCGGCGTCCTTCCGCGACGAGCTGCCCGGAATGCTGCCCCACGACGAGGACGCGAAGCGGCTCTCGCTGCAGACGCTGACCCTGGCCGAGCTGCTGCAGCGCCACGCGCCCGGCTGGGAGGCGCCACACCTCCAGGGCCGCGCCCTCGTCCACGGCCATTGCCACCAGGAAGCGGTGATGGGGATGGAAGCCGAGAAGGAGCTCTACGAACGCCTCGGCCTCGACTTCGAAATCCTCGACTCCGGCTGCTGCGGCCTCGCCGGCTCCTTCGGCTTCGAGAAAGGCCACGACCGGATCTCCCGCGAAATCGGCGAGCAGCGGCTGATGCCGAAGGTCCGCGAAGCGCCCGCCGACACGATCCTGATCGCCGACGGCTTCTCCTGCAAGACCCAGATCGAGCAGATGACCGACCGCCGCGCCCTCCACACCGCCCAGGTGATCGCAATGGCGATGGAGCAGCGCGCCGGCACCCCGCCCCAGCCAAAGCCCGAGCAGCGCTTCCCCGACGTAGTGCTAGAGGGTCAACGGTGAAGGAGACCTACGACAAGGAGGTCGACTTCATCTCCGGCGAGACCGTCGTCGGCGGCTCCTACCGCTGTCGCAACTGCGACGAGAAGATCACCATCCCCGATGGCAAGACCACCAACCTCCCCGTCTGCCCCAACTGCCAGGCCATGCGCTGGAAGGCGGCTTAGAGACGCTCCGACTAGACGCGACCTGCCAGGAGGTCGCGGAGCCGACTTAGCTTGCCGCTCTCGCGAAGAGGTCGACTGCCGGTCTCCGGAATCCCGATACCTGGAGGAGGCGGCGGGGGTTTCGCCGCGGAAGCCGACATAGGGGCTTGTCGAATTGGCCGTGACATCGCCATCAGCCTACCGCCAAGCCGAGCGACAGAAGACCGATCCAAAGGTCAAGCCACGCTTCGGCAGCAGAACGTAGATGCAAAGCACCACCGACACGCAGAAGGCGCCCAGCCCGAGAACGGTGCACAAGCTGAGCTCCGCTCTCGCCAAAGCCTGCCCACCGAGGAAAGAGGCGATCAGGGACGCAGCCGTCATCAACACTCCAGTCCGAGCGCGCAGCTTTTGCCATGCCCGAAATATATTGTCTTCGGCAGACAGAAGCTTCCCTCGGCAGGATTGACGTTCCGCCGCATTATTTAAGTACTCAAATGTTCTTGACAAGTCTCTCCCGGGAGTGCTAGTAACAGGTGGCACGAATCCCGCGCGTACCGCGCCGGAACAAGGGAGAAGAAGATGAGATACGTGAAGATGCTCGGCCTTGGCGCCGTGGCGGCCCTGGTCTTGATCGCGATTGCCGGAACCACCTCGGCCTCGGCCACCGTCCTCTGCAAAACACCCCCCGTCGAAACCCCTCTCGGCTGGACATGCCCGCTCTTGTGGACCTGGGGAAAAGGGCTCCCCTGGCAGGCCCTGCCCGCTCCCCCACCTCAAAAACCACCGATTATTGCGTCCACAACTGGTGAAAAGTTCGCAGAATGCAACAGCAACACCTTGGAAGGTAAAACCGAAAACCAAGGTAGCGAAACGGAAACAGTACGCGTGAAACTTACGACTCTGAGTTTCGGGGAATGCACCGGCACAGTCGATACGGTGGTGGCCGGCGAACTCGAAATACATGACATCAGCTCCGAAAAAGGCAAAGGCACAGTCACAGCCAAGGCCTTGGAATTCACACTCCTGGTCGCTGGGAGCAGCTGCAGCTACGGAGCCGGCGAAGGCGTCGATCTCGGCACTCTGGTGGGCGGAGAATCGGCGACGCTAACGGTCAACGCGGTTCTCAGCAAGAAATCGGGGGCTTTCCTCTGCCCGAGCGACGTGCGCTGGCAGGGCAATTTTCAAATCCCCCAACCACAACCGGTGTGGCCTTCGCACTTCGCGGATTGAAATCCGAAAAACGAATCGTCACAGAGATGACCAATGCGGCCGCCCGGTACAGGCGGCCGCATTCTCAGCGGCATGCAAGGCCTTTGACGTCCTTCAATCACGCACCAGGCTAGCCGCGCACTCCAGCATCAGCGCGTGGACGAAGGCTTGGGGGAGGTTGCCGCGGAGCTGGCGTTGGCGGACGTCGAACTCCTCGGAGAAGAGGCCGGGGGTGCCGCAGGCTGCGCGGTTGCGTTCGAACCAGGAGAGGGCGCGGGGGATGTCGCCTTGCTGGGCGTAGGCGAGGGCGAGCCAGAAGCCGCAGAGGAGGAAGGCGCCCTCGGCCTCGCCCAGCGGCCGTCCTTCGGGCTGGAAGCGGAAGCAGTAGCCGTCCTCGGTGAGGTGGGCGGCGACCGCCTCCAGGGTCGCCAGCGAGCGCGGATCGTCGGCCGGGACAGCGCCGCGAATCGCGCCGAGCAGCAGCGAGGCGTCGAGCCGCTTGTCTTTGGCCGAGCGCTGCCAGTGGCCCTCTGGCGCCAGGGAAGTCGCGGCCGTCTCGGCGAGCAGGCGGTCGGCGAGCGCTAGCCAGGCCGCCGGCTGCTCATGCCCGGGCGAGTGGGCGGCGATCGCTTTCAGCCCCGCGGCGCAGATCAGCCGGCTGTGGGTCCAGCAGTCTGGATCCAGCTCCCAGATCCCGGCGTCGGGCTCATGCCAGCGCTGCTCGATCGCCCCTACCGCCACCTCCGCCGCGCGCCAACCGTCGACGTCGAGGCGGTCGTGGCGGGCGGCCGCCGCCAGCATCATCAAGAGCTCGCCGAAGACATCGAGCTGGAACTGGTCGCGGACGCGGTTGCCGACCACGTCGTCGCCGCCGGGATAGCCGGCCAGATCGAGTTTCCTTTCCTCCGGCACCGGCTCGCCCGCGACGGTGTAGGCGGGCATCAGGTCGGGGCCGTCGTCGAGCAGGCGGGAGACGACGAAGCGGACGCAGTCGTCCAGCAGCGGATGCGGACCGACGGCGGCAACGGCCTGGCCGGCGTAGGCCTGATCGCGGATCCAGGCGAAGCGGTAGTCGTAGTTGCGACCCTGCTCGGCGCGCTCGGGCAGCGAGGTGGTCGCCGCCGCGACCATCCCCCCGTCGCCGCTGGTCAGGCCGCTCATCACCGTGTAGGCGTGGCTTGCGTCGCGGCTGGCAAGGCAGCCCTCGATCTGCGGCACCCGTTCCTCCCACGCCTGCTCGGTCGCGCCCCAGAGGTGGTCGGCCGGCTGCTCGATCACCGGTGCCTCTCCGCGCTGGAGAGCAAGAACGAAGTCGCGTTCCTCTCCCTCCCCCAGCCGCATCTCCAGCGCCAGTGCCCGCTCGCGCGGGTCGCTACCGCTCGGCTTCGCCTCGGCGGCGCCGATCCAGCGCATCCGCTCTTCCCCCAGCTCAGCAGTCCAGGCACCGTCGTCCTCCTGGCGCAGCCGCGCCATCCCACGGTGGTCGAAGCCGGCGCCGGCGGCGAGGGCGACGCCAAGCCGGGCTTCCCCCTCAACCGCGATCAGGCGCCGCAGGAGGATCGCCCGGTCCGGCCGGGTCGGCAGCGCCAGCGCCTCGCGGCACTCGACGATCGCGTCCTCGGTGATCCAGCGGCTGCGCCAGATCAGGCTGCCCGGCTCGTAATAGCCGCCCCAGACAATGCGCCCCTGCGGCGTGATCGCGTAGCTGCTGGTGCCGCCGATCAGCGCGCAGAAGACGGCGTCGTCGTGCCAGCGCGGGAAGCACATCCAGACGAAGTCGCCGCGCGGGCCGACGAGGATGCCGCGCTCGCCGTCCGCGAGGAGGGCATAGTCGCGGAGGGCGTGGGGAGCGGCGGCGGGTCGGCTCACCGCTCGGCGGCGCGGGCCAGCCCCAGGCCGGTCGCGCCGGCAGCGAGGGCGGTCACCGCCGCCGCCACGGCTCCGCGGTGCCGGCTGAGCCACCAGACGGCACTGTGGTTGTGCGCTTTTTCGTCGAAGCGGCCGTGGGCCCCGGGGTCGCCCGGCGGCGCCTTCATCAGGTTGCCGTCGCGGTTCTGCTCGTCCGGCGGTTCTTCTTCCATCATCTGGCCGGAGAGGGCCGTCTTCGCGAGGTAGCGCTCGGCCAGCCAGGGGGCGAGTTTGCTGCCGAGGATCGTGTACACGGTGGGGATGCCGACGTAGACCTGGCGCCGGCGGTGGTGGGCCGCCCAGTGGACCGCGTCGGCCGCCACCTCGGGCTCGTAGACCGGCGCCACCGGCATCGGGTGCTGCGGCATCTTCGAGCGGCAGTGGTCGAACTGCGGCGTGTTGACGCCCGGCAGCTGCACCATCGAGACGTGGACCTTCGACTTCTTGTGGCGCAGCTCCGTCCGCACCGAGTCGAAGAAGCCCTTGATCGCGTGCTTGGCGCCGCTGTAGGGGGCCTGCAGCGGGATGCCCTGGTAGGCCATCGCCGAGCCGACCAGCACGATCGAGCCGCGGTCCCGCGGCACCATCCGCTTCAGCGCCGCCCGCGTCCCCCAGACAGTGCCGTGGTAGGTGACGTCGGTGGCGCGCTTGAACTCGTCCGGCTCGATGTCCTCGAAGAAGGCGAAGACCGTCGTCATCGCGTCGTTGACCCAGACGTCGATCGGCCCCAGCTCCTTCTCCACCCGCTCAGCCGCCGCCTCAACCGCCTTCGGGTCGGCAACGTCGGTCGGCACCGCCAGCGCGGTCCCCCCTGCTGCCTCGACGTCGCGCCGCGCTCCCTCAAGCGCGTCCTCGCCCCGCGCCAGCAGCGCCACCTTGCACCCGTCTTCCGCGAACCGCTTCGCGATCGCCCGCCCGATCCCCGAGCTGGCGCCGGTCACCACCACGACTTCGCTGTCTCTGCTCATGCCGCCGAGATACCCGCACGCGCGGCGCGGAAATCAGCGCGGAATTGTCAGCCTGCTGACAGAGGACCCCAGAGCACCGACCCGCCAGGGCGGCGCCATCGGATAGAGGAAGCAGCCCGGCAGCGTCGAGGCGAAGGTGGCGCCGGGGCGCGCTGAGCGAGTGCCTATCTCGCCGTCGAGCTTCACCGTCGTCAACACGACCACCTTGTCGCCGTCGGCGACGAAGTCGTGGGGTTCGGATTTGAGCCCTTTCTCGCTGAATTTCCCCCACAGCTCGCCGACCGCCGCTTTCCCTTCGTAGGTGCCGGTCAGAGAGCCGTCGCCGCGGGCGGTCCGTCGTCGATGTTCTCCATCGCGCCACCGGTATCGCCTTCGTCTATACTCAAAAATATTTAAGTATTCAACCCGGTACGCCTGACGGCTCAGGCAAAAACGATGCGTCCGGCTTCTCCCTCGAGCAGGGCACCAATCTTCGTCCCGACCATCTCGGCGCCGGGCGGCACAGCGGTGAGCAAGCCCCCAGAGGTCATCGCGTCGGTGAGGAGGGCACGGCGCTCGGGGGGAACATCTGCCCAGGTGGTGAAGCGAGCGGCGTCGGCAGCATTGCGGGCGCTGCCGCCGGCTTCGGCGCGGCCGGAGGCGGCAAGCTCGAGGGCGCCGGGCAGGGCGGGGACGGCATCGCCGTCGATCTCGGCGCTGAGTCCGCTTGCCTCGCACATCTCGTGCAGGTGGCCGAGCAGGCCGAAGCCGGTGACATCGGTGAGGGCGTGGGCGCCGGCAGCGCGAGCAGCCGCGGCGTCATCGGCGTTGAGGATCGTCATCGTCTCGACCGCGGCTTTGATCCAGGCTGACTCGGCGATACCTCGCTTGGCCGCAGTGGTGATCAGCCCGCCCCCCACCGGCTTGGTCAGGTAGAGCTCGTCGCCCGGCTGGGCGCCGGCAGCCGTCAGCAGCTCCTCGGGATGGACCACCCCACTCACCGTCATCCCGTACTTCGGCTCCGGGTCGTCAATCGAGTGTCCGCCGCCGATCGCCACCCCCGCTGCCGCAGCAATCTCTGCCCCACCGGCGAGGATCTCGGCCAGCATCTCGTTGCCGAGGTCCTGCAGTGAGAAGGCAACGATGTTGAGCGCCAGGACCGGCTTCGCCCCCATCGCGTAGACGTCCGATAGCGCGTTGGCGGCGGCGATGCGGCCGAAGTCGCGCGGGTCGTCGACGATCGGGGTGAAGAAATCGAGGGTCTGGACCAGCGCCAGCTCGTCGCTCAGCTTGTAGACGGCGGCGTCATCGGCCGGGTCGAGCCCGACCAGCAGCGCCGGGTCGGTCGAGATCGGCAGCGCGGAGCGCAGCTGACGCAGATCCGCGGCGCCGATCTTGCAGGCGCAACCGGCACCGTGGGAAAGTTCAGTCAGTCTCGGGCGGTCGCCGGCGATCGCCATCAGCTTCGAGGGTAACCGGAAGTACGAGGATGGAAACCGAGCAGCGCAACGAAACCGACGAGCACCTTCGCAGCCTTCCCTCCGTGGAGCAGCTCGCTTCACAGCTCTCGGGAGCGACCCATCCGCTTGCGGTCGCCGCCGCGCGGGAAGCGATCGAGGCGGCCCGGGAGGAGGTCCTCGCCGGCGAGCCGGCACCGAGCAAGGAGGAGATCGGCGCCAGGGCCAACTTCCACCTCGCCCGCCTCACCACTCCCAGCCTGCGCCGGGTAATCAACGCAACCGGCGTCGTCCTCCACACCAACCTTGGTCGCGCCCCACTGGCGCCCGCTGCGGTCGCGCAGGTGACGGAGGCTGCCGCCGGCTACAGCAACCTCGAGTACGACCTCGAGGGCGGGCGCCGCGGCAGCCGGGGCGCCCACGTCGAGGGCCTGCTGCGCGAGCTGAGCGGCGCCGAGGCGGCGCTCGCGGTCAA
>JBQCCT010000195.1:0-2974 GCA_051961955.1 Solirubrobacterales bacterium | reverse complement strand
CCGCCGGCGCGCAGGGTGCAGCGCTTCGGCCAGCGGTCGGTGGTGAGGATCGCGTCGGAGAAGGCGGTGCCGCCGTCGACGGCGAGCCCGGTGGCAGCCTCGGCGATGCCGCCGAGGACGGCGTCGATCGGCAGCGGCACGCCGATCGTCCCGGTCTCGGCGACGGCGACCTGGTCGGTCGCCAGCCCGAGCCGGCAGGCCGCCTCTTCCGACATCGCCAGAGCGTGGGCGTAGCCCTGCTCGCCGGTCTCGGCGTTGGCGTTGCCGCTGTTGACGACGGCAGCGCGGACCCGGCCGCTATCAACGACTTTCCGGCAGACCCGGACCGGCGCCGCGGCGGAGGCGTTGCGGGTCAGCAGCAGCGCCGAGCTGACCTCCTCGGCGTCGCAGGCCAGCAGGCCGACGTCGGTGCGGCCGCCGCCCTTGAGCCCGCAGTGTGCGCCGCCGGCACGGAACCCGGGCGCGAGCTGGTTGGGGTCGAGCTCCTCGACGCCGGCCGGCGCGTCGACCCAGCGGGACCGGAAGAAACCAGTCACCTGAATGCTCCGCTTCGCATCCGCTTCCGACGCTGAGTGTCCCGTCGTGCTCACAGCAGACCCTCCGTCTCGTCCAGCCCCAGCATCAGGTTGAGGTTCTGCACGCCCTGGCTGGAGGCGCCCTTCCAGATGTTGTCGATCGCCGAGAAGGCCATCACCCTCCCCCGCTCCTCGACGGTGACATAGACGTGGCACTCGTTCGTGTCACGCACCGCGCGCAGGTTCGGCGGCCCGTCGAGGACGTGGACGAAGGGCTCGTCGGCGTAGCGCCGCGCGTAGAGGTCGCGGATCGCCTCCTTCGAGGTCGGCTCGCTCAAGGCGGCGAAGCAGGTCGCCAGCTCGCCCTGGTCGAGCGGCAACAGGTGCGGCACGAAGCTGACCGGCGCCGGGCTGCCGAGCGCCGCCAGCTCCTGCTCGATCTCCGGCCGGTGGCGGTGGCCCTCGGTCTTGTAGGGGAAGGCGTTCTCGATCATGTTCGAGAAGTGGACGAGCTCGTCGCTGCTGCGGCCGTAACCGGAGGTGCCCTGCATCGCCGCGACGAAGACCTCGGCGAGCAGGCCCTTTTCGGCCAGCGGCGCCAGCGCCAGCACGCTGGCGGTCGGATAGCAGCCGGGGGTGGCGACCAACTTCGCCTCCCGCAGCTGGTCGCGGTAGAGCTCGCTGAGGCCATAGACGCCGGTGCCGAAGAGCTCCGGGGCGCCGTGCTCGCCGTACCAGCGCTCGTAGGTCTCGCGGTCGCGCAAGCGGAAGTCGGCGGAGAGGTCGACGACGAGGACGTCCTGCTCGCGCAGCGCTGCGACGGTCGGCGCGGCGGCGCCGTGCGGGTAGGCGACGATCGCCGCGTCGATGCCGTCGAGGGCGTCCAGATCGAGCTCGGTCAACTCGATCGGCACCCGGTAGCGCGGGTAGAGCGCGTCAAGCCGCTTGCCGGCGTCGCTGCGCGAGGTGGCGGCGACCAGTTGCAGGCGCGGGTGGTTCCAGACGATCTGCGCCGCCAGCGCGCCGGTGAAGCCGGAGGCACCGGCGACGAGCACCCGCGCAGCGGGATCGCCGGCGAGCGGTTGGGTGGTCGGCTTATTCACGCAGCGTCCCCCCGATTGCGTCGAGCTTGGTCTTGATGGCCTCCCGAAGGCCGGAGACCTCCTCGTCGGTGAGAGTGCGGTCGGGGGCACGGAACTCGAGGTTGAGGGCGAGGCTCTCGCGGTCTTCGCCGAGCTGCTCTCCTTCGTAGAGGTCGAAGACCACGGCCGCGCGCAGTAGCTCGCCACCGCCAGCCAAAACCGCGGCCCGGACCTCGGCCGCAGGCGTGCCCACCGGCACGACCACGGCCAGGTCCTGATAGATGGCAGGGAAGGTGGTGACGTCCTCGTAGCGCTCCTCGCCCAGCGTCGCCGCCGCCAGCAGCGGTGCCGCGTCGAGTTCGAAGGCAACGGCGGCGTCGAGGTCCCAGGTCCGGCAAACCAGCGGGTGAACCTCGCCGAGCCAGCCGACGGACGCGCCACCGGCCGAGACCGCGGCCGCACGGCCCGGATGCAGGAACGGCTCCTCCCCCGGCGCGAAATCAAGCGCGGTTCCGAGCTGCGCCGCCAGCGCCTCCAACACGCCCTTCACCGCGAAGAAATCAGCCGCCTCGCCACCACCACCCCAAGACCGAGGCGTCAGAGCCCCCACGGCGATCCCGGCGAATCGATGCGGCTCCACGAACGGCGCCGGCTGATCACCCGCAAACCGCCCCGCCAAGGGGTCGACGGGCCGATTTCCCGACATATCCGTGGGTTCTAGGCCCGTCGGCAGCTTTTGGAGGTAGACGCGGGTGGATTCGAACAACGCCAGGTCGCCGGTGCCGCGGGCGGTGTTGCGGGCGGTGATGTCTAGGAGGGAGCCGAGCAGGGTCGTGCGCATCGCCGACTGGTCCTCGGAGAGGGGGTTGGCGAGCATCACCGACTTCGCGCGCGGGTCGTCGGCGGGAATCCGCAGCCGCTCGGACTCGGCCGGGTCGGTGAAGCTCCAGCCGACCGCCTGGTCGAAGCCGAGATCGCGCAGGGCGTCCTCGGCCCGGCGCCGCAGGCGCTGCTCGGGGCTGAGGCCGCCGACGGCGCCGCCGACCGCGGGGAGCGTCGTCGGCAGGTGCTCGTCGATGCCGTGGACCCGCGCCACCTCCTCGATCAGGTCGACCTCGCGGGTGACGTCGTAGTGGCGATCGGGCGGGACCACGACCTCGAGATCGTCGCCGGCCGGCGTCGCCTCGAAGCCGAGCCGCTCCAGGTAGGCCTGCTGGTCGGTCTGGGAGATGAACATCCCGAGCAGGCCCTCGACCCGCTCGGCCCGCAGCAGCAGCCGGCGCGGCGCCGGGGGCTCGGCGGTAACGTCGATCGTCCCCGGCACAAGCTTGGCGCCGCAGAGCTCGATCATCAGCCGCGAGGCGAGCCGCTGTGCCC
>JBQCCT010000194.1:0-6232 GCA_051961955.1 Solirubrobacterales bacterium | reverse complement strand
GGACAACTGCCGGGTGGGTCCGCCGAGACCTCCCCCGAACCGCCCCATGATGCGGCCCGCGACTCCAACCCAGCCGGCTGCGTCTCCCTGCGGCCCGCGACCGGATACGGGCCTACCGCTCCCGTTGAAACGAGCCGCAGCGTTCAGGTCGAGGCCGAGCAGGAAGCGGGAGATCTTTCGAGCTTCATTTCGGTAGCCGGCGGCTTTGAACGCGAGCGCGACAGCTGCTGCGTCCCGCGGCCAGACGTAGGCCCAGCCGTCGCGAGCGCCGGCGATTACGGCTCCCGTCCGGCGATCGGTCAGCGCCTGCAGCACGAGCAGGGAGCGCCGGTAGATCTGTCTGGCCCAGGGCGGTGCGCCCGGGCCGAGCGGCCGAGCTCTTTGCAGCCACTGGCGGTCGTTCCATTCGGCGGCGCGGATCGTCCGTCGAGCCGTTTCGTTGTTGCAGCGCAGCCTCCCCGCCGCCGCCGGTTCGGTAGAGCGCAGCCGGACGCGTACGTCTTTCGCCGCTTCGGTGAGACAGACGAGGGAGTTGCCGGCGGCGGCATAGACGATCCGCACTCGCCTTGACCCGAACCGCGCAGTGGTGACGACCACGTCGGTTCCGCGGCGGTAGCGCTGCAAAACAGAGTCGGCGGTCCATAGGGCTCCCGCCGGGCTCCCGCCGATCGCGACCCGCGGCACGATCCCGATGTCCGCCGGCACCGTCCCTGCCGCTTGCCGGCTCGCCGGGTTGTCGATCAGTGCCTGTCCCCCAGGCCGCGGCCGCAGATCGACCACGTCCCCATAGGCGTCGACAGCGGCCGTCAGCCTCCCGTCGCCGACCACTGCCGTCCCCAAGAACGGCGCCGGCATGCCCGGCAAGGCCGGCGGCGTCCGCGGATCGGCCCCCGAGCCGCCGGAGACCGCCAAGACCCCCGCCCCCGCCACGAGAAGAAGCGCCGCCACTGCACGAGCCCAGGCCACCCCCTCATGCAATCACCCCCGGCAGGCCCGCTCCCGCTAGCCTTCCCCCCTGCGCAGCAGTCCCGCGCCCTGGCGAGGTAGCTCAGTTGGTAGAGCACACGACTGAAAATCGTGTGCCTTCTACAACCGATGGCCGGGCTCTCCGCTCGGATTCTGCACCCCGGAGCGGTTTGCGCCCCCGCCGGGCACCGCCGCGGGCCCGCTAGCGGTATCCCCCGAGCCACTTCGAGCCAACGCAGACGCTGGACGGCGCCGCGCCGAGAGCGGACAATCGCAGGTGCGGGAGCGCCCGTCACCCGGAGGTGAGCCGGAGATGGCGCGCCAGCGAATTGGAAGCATGGAAACGCGGGTCCTCGCGGATTGCACGAGGGTCTTTCACCTGCGCTTCCAGGTCGACGGCCGCCGCCACACGGTCGTGCTGCACGAGCGCCCATCGTGCGGTTGCGGTTGCGGTGGGGGCTGGGAGGAGACGGCGGCCCGCGCCAAGCTGGGCGACATGCTGGCGCGGGTGCGGGCAGGGCTGTGGCGAGGGCCGCGCCCCGAGCGCCGAGTGGGTGTGGGCGCTGGCGGCCCGATGCCGACCTTCGGCCACTATGCAGCCGGATGGCTGGAGGGCAAGATCGCCGGCGTACTCGGCGACCGTCCGATCGCGCCGAACACGGTCAGCGACTACCGGGCTCGGCTGCGACATCTCCGCTACCTCGACTCCTATCCGCTGGATCGGATCGACGCCGCCCTCTGCCTGGAGCTGAAGGCCCACCTACTCGCCGAGGCTCGTGAGATCCGCGAGGCCATCGCCGCCGGCGCCAAGCCGCGCGAGGGCAGTGGCCGCCGCCGGCGCCCGCTCGGGCCGGCGAGCGTCCGCAAGGTCCTCGACGCCCTCGGCTCGATCCTCGACGAGGCGGTCGAGGACGGCCTGATCGAGCACAATCCGGCGCGGGGGCGACGGATGCGGGTCGGGGTGCCGAAGCCCAAGCGCACCTGCCTGGAGATGGACGAGCTCGTCTACCTGTTCGAATCCGCCGCCGACCAGGACGATCCGACCGCCGGCATGACGGCTTCGCAGGCGCGGAGCGAGTCGGCCGCAGCAGTCGCCGAGCTCGCCGCGCAGTGGCTGCGCCCTGGGCAGATCGCCGAGCGACTCGGACTTTCCACGCCGACGGTGACCTACCACCTGCGACGTCTCGGGGTGAAGAGCGGCCGCGGCTACGTCGGTCGTCGCGTGATCTGCGAGTTGCTGGGCCGCGGCGGGCTGCGGGTCGGCGAGCTGTGCAATCTGCGGATCGGTGACGTGCGGGTCCACGATCCTCATGGGGCGCGCCTCCGGGTCGTCGACGCGAAGACCGAAGCGGGCGAGCGCCTGGTCGAGATGAGCCCCGCCCTCGCCGAGGCGGTTCTCGAGCACCTCGAGCGGCTGCGGGCGCTCGAGGTACCGAGCGGCCCCGACGCGTTCCTGACCCCGAATCTCCGTGGGGGCCAGCTCTCACGTGGGCGCGTCGCGCAGATCGTCGCCGAGGCGGCGAGCCTCGCCAGCGAGCGGGTGGAGGTGAGGGGGATGTCGCCCCTACCCCACACAACCCCCCACACCTTGCGGCGCACCTACATCTCGATCGCGCTGATCGCAAACTGCTTCGATGTCAAGTTCGTGATGTCGCAGGTCGGCCACGCCGACTCGGCGATGACAATGGACGTCTACGCGCAGCTTGAGCAGCGGGCAAAGCGCTCGCACGGCACCAGCTTCGATCGCCTGCTCGCCGAAGCCCGCGAACAGATCGAGGCAGTGTCACCTCCCCGAGCCCGCCGGGCCGCGCTCCACAAGACTCCACAACACGCTTCGCGCAACCGATATGATGCTTTCATATGAGCCGCTTGTTGTCCGTCTCCCTTCCCGACGACCTTGCTGAAGAGACCGAGGCGCTTGCCCGCAGCGTGGGCAAGACCAAGAGCGAGGTCGTTCGCGACGCCCTGCGCCGCCAGCTGCAGGTGCAGCGTCTCGCCTCCTTGCAGCGCTATGGGCGCGAGCGCGCCGAGAGGCTAGGGGTCGGTCCCGAGGACAGCGAGGCCGTGGTCGACGAGCTGCGACCGCGGCGGCGCTGAGCCTGCGCGCCGGCCCCGACACCAACGTCCTCGTCTCCGCGTTCATCGCGGCCGGGCCCCCGAGCAGGGTGATCGAGGAGGCGATCGACGGTCGCTTGAAGCTGGTGTTGTTCGAGCCCGTCATCGCTGAGCTGGAGCGCGTCCTCACTGAGAAGCTCGGCTTCGAGCCCGAGCGATGGCGAGAGGTCGAGGCGCTACTTGGAGAACTGGCGGTGGAATCGGTTGCGGCCCCGGCCGGACCCCCGGAGGCGGTGACCGGCGACCCCGACGACGATCTCATCCTCGCCTGCGCGATCGCGGCCGAGGTCGAGGTCCTGGTCTCCGGGGACCGCAAGCACCTGCTTCCGGTCGGCGAGCGCGCCGGCGTGCGGATTCTCACCCCGCAGGCCCTGCTCGCCGAGCTGCGAGGCGAGTGAGGTTGCCTCCGCCTACACCGGGCTGCGAAGGGGCCGCGCCATGG
Organism: Solirubrobacterales bacterium; assembly: GCA_051961955.1. Classification (GTDB taxonomy): domain Bacteria; phylum Actinomycetota; class Thermoleophilia; order Solirubrobacterales; family 70-9; genus VAYN01. Next base: position 2,709 of record JBQCCT010000194.1, on the reverse strand, counting down.
GAGGGTCAAGTCGCACGTCGGCCTATAGAATCCCGCCTGCGGATGCAGCCCATCCGCTTCCCGATGCCGTTTTCGGGCCCATGGCGAGGTAGCTCAGTTCGGTAGAGCACTCGACTGAAAATCGAGGTGTCGCGGGTTCAAATCCCGCCCTCGCCACTCTCTTCCTAGGCCCGATCATCCAAGTACTTCGAATGCCTCTGTCGCCGCCAGCCAGCGCCCAGCAGGATCTGCTCCCTCTCGACGATCCGGAGTGGGACTGGAAGTCGTTCGAGCGCTTCTGTCTTGGTTTTGTGCGAGCCCAGCCTGACGTGATCAGCGCCGATCTATACGGGACCCGTGGTCAAGCCCAGAAAGGCATCGACATCGTCGCTCGCCTCATAGACGATCGGACCCGCACCTACCAGTGCCGTAAGTGGAAATCCTTCTCAGAGGCGAATGTGAACTCCACGATCGAGGAAACGACTTACGAGGCTGACGAGCACGTCATTCTCGTCACTTGCGAGGTTGGAACCGACGTTCGCAACCGAATCGCCGAGCTCGATCACTGGTCTTTCCTCGACAAAGAGAACATCTCTCGTGAGACGCGAGAGATCGAACCTCGCGAGCGAGCTCGGCGGCTCGTCCAAGACACCTTTACCCCTGCTTGGCGCCGCGCCTTTTTGGGGCCGGCAGGGCCGCTCGGGTTCTGGGAGCCCGGCGACTACTTCGCAGCGTTTCTCAACGAGAACCGGCTCTTTCGCCATACCTGGGACCTGGTGGGGCGCGAGGAGCTCGTACAGGAGATCCTCGAGAAGCTCGCGGCGGACGGAGCGCGCATTGTCGTGGTCGTGGGGCGGGGCGGGATCGGGAAGACCCGGCTCCTTCGAGCGGTGGCCGAGGAGCTAGAGGATCGAGCGGTTCTCTTCGCCGACGATCACGTTCCTCTCACCGCGGAGTCGGTCGAGGAGCTGCCTCAGACGGGTCCCGTAGTCATCGTCGACGACGTTCATCGCCGGGATGACCTCGGGGTGCTGATGGGCACGCTGCGCTATCGGTCTGATGGACTTGACGTGATCCTTGCCACGAGGCCACAGCGCTTGGAGGAGTTGCGAGCACAGCTTTCGCTCGCGGGGCTCGAGGGTGACCAGGTCTGGATAGCCGAACCTCTCAGCGATCTCGACGATCACGATGTGGAAGACCTGGCGAGGCAAGCGCTCGGGGACGAGTACGCGCACCTCGCCTCCAATCTGGCTGCCGCGACCGCTGACTGCCCACTTGTAACCGTAGTCGGAGGCCAGCTCCTAGCCCAGAGGTCAGTCCCGCCTGAGCTACTCGAGCGTGAGGTCGACTTTCGCCGGGTCGTCCTGGACCGATTCCACGATGAGATGCTCGGTCAGATCGGGGCGCACGTCGACGCAGGGCTTGCCCGGGAGCTACTCACTCTGGTCTCGGCCCTCGGCCCCGTGTCCGTCGAGGCCGACCAAGTGATCGGTCGGATCGCTGAGGCTCTCGGTCTCGAACCGCATGCGGTTCGAGACCTGATCGCAGTGCTTGAGGAAGCCGGGTTGCTCCTCGCCCGTGGCCGACTGCGGCGAGTCATTCCCGACGTTCTGGCTGACCACATCCTGCACCGAGCCTGTATCGACAATGCCGGCAATCCGACCGGACGATCTGACGCGCTCCTAGAGCGGTATGGAGATATGTCGCTGCGGCAGCTGCTGCGGAACCTTGCGGAGCTCGACTGGCGCATAGGCCAGGGTGACTCCGACCTGCAGCTACTTGCCGGCTTCTGGTATGGAGTGGCAGAGCGGTTCGCCGCGGCGGATGCGTCAGGTCGGCTGCGCGTCATCGACTTCCTCAAGCCGGTCGCGGCCTTGGCTCCCGATCCAATCCTCGCACTCGTCCGCCGCGCTCTTGAGGAGCCAGCAATCATCAGCGAGATAGAGGAGATCGGCTACCGGGTGGACGATGAAGACGTGCGGCGTGAGCTGCCCCCGCTGCTCGGTTCAGTCGCGCTCAGCGTCAGGCATCTACCTGAGGCGGTTGGGCTCTTGTGGCGGCTGGGGCGGGATGACGATCGCCCGCTTCACTCTCACCCTAATCACGGGTTGAGGGTACTGGAAGATCTCGCCTCCTACCGGCTACCGCTCGCATTTCACTCCGAGATCTTCTGGTTTGTCGAGCGCACTCTCAAGGACGAGTCCGAAAGCGATCGTTGGGCGCATTCGCCGCTTGAGCTTCTGGGACCGTTGCTCGCTCGCGAGGGTACGACGACCATGGCACGTGGTCTCGAGTGGCGGATGCGCCCCTACGCAGTGGACGCGAAGGCGACGGCCGAGATTCGAGGCGCAGTTCGAGAGCTGTTGGTTCGGCAGGCGATCGAGGGGCCTTCGCGAAATCGCCCGATCGCGGCCAAGCTGCTCGGAGATGCGCTCGCGCAGCCCCATGGCTATTTCGGCCAAGAAATTTCCGAAGACGAACGAGAGCAATGGCGGGAGGATCAACTGCAGCTGATCGATGCAATCGCGCGGGTGATGGTCGACTCGAATAGCCCACACGTCCGCCTGCGGCTGCGCGGGGCGCTGGAGTGGCATGCGAGCCACAGCGCTTGGTCCGAGGTTCGGGAGCGAGCAGCTGAGATCCGGGCGATTTCGATGACGGAGGATGAGGCGCTGACCGCAGTCATCCGCGAACCGATCGACTGGCGCAATGAACAGGCCTCTATCGAGC
>JBQCCT010000193.1:0-2764 GCA_051961955.1 Solirubrobacterales bacterium | reverse complement strand
GCGCCGGCGGAGCGGTCGCTGGCCGCAGGGGAGGCATTTCGGATCTCGACCGGGGCGATGGTTCCCGCCGGGGCCGACGCGGTCCTGCCGGTCGAGGATGCCGCCGAGGAGGATGGCCACCTGCTGCCGGGGCGGCCAGTGGCGATGGGCGAGAACATCCGCCGCGCCGGTGAGGACGTCGAGGTGGGGCAGACGCTGATCGGGCCCGGTCAGCGGATTGGCGCCGCGGAGGTGGCGGTGCTGGCCGCAGCCGGCGTGGCGCAAATCGAGTGCGCCGTGCACCCGCGGGTGGCGATCCTGGGCAGCGGCGACGAGCTAGTCCCGCCCGGCGAGCCGCTCGATCCCGGGCAGATCCACGACTCCAACAGCTACGCCCTGACCGCGCAGGTGCGCGAAGCCGGAGCCGAGCCCGCCCATGTCGCCCACCTCCCCGACGACGCCGAGGCCACCCGTGAAGCGATCAGCGCCGGCCTCTCACCCGAACCGCATCAAACTTCCGGCCTGCCAGGCAGGAAATTTGATGCGGTTCGGGGGGTGGACGTTCTCTTGGTCGCCGGCGGCGTCTCGGTCGGCCGCCACGACCACGTCAAGGCCGCCCTCGCCGAGCTCGGCGTGCAGGAGCGCTTCTGGCGGGTGGCGATGCGGCCCGGCGGCCCGACCTGGTTTGGTGTCCTTCCGCGGGAAGGCGGCCGGCCGACCCTCCTCTTCGGCCTCCCCGGCAATCCGGTATCGGCGATGGTCACCTTCCACCTCTTTGCCCGCCCGGCGCTGCTGGCGATGCAGGGCCTCGATCCCATCCCCGGCCGCGTCCATGCCACGCTTGCCACCGCGTACCGCAAGAAACCCGGGAAGGCCCACTACCTGCGCTGCCGCCTCGAGCTCACCGACGCCGGCTGGCGCGCCCACCTCACCCGCGAGAGCCAGGGCTCCCACCTCCTTACCTCGATGCTGGGCGCCGACGCCCTCGCCGTTATCCCCGCAGGCGTGGAGGAGGTCAGCGCCGGTGACCAGGTCGAGATCGAGCCGTTGCGCTGACTCCGCCGTCGCGCTAGACGAAGTGCTGCTCGGCGTAGTCCACGATCAGGCTGACAGTCTCGCCGAAGTTGTCCTCAGAATACTCCGGACTGGCGACGCCAGGGGTAATGCGCTGCCAGATGTCTTTATGAAGCATATCGGACCGGACGATGATCGCCGGCTTTCCGGCGGCGTGAGCGACGCCATACTCAAAAAGCATCCAGGGTGAAATTTTCTTCGTCCGTCGTTTCACCGCCTTTTCCGGATGCCAGATCCCGATGAAGTAGTCGCACGCTTCGATCTTTGCAATCACTCGCTCGAGGATCGCCTCCCCATCGGGTTTCTGGTATCGGTCCATTCGCCAGCCGCCATCCATTTGCTTCCAAACTAAATCCCCCTGCGACGAAGCACTGCTGGGGTATGACAGGAAAACCGTGGGGCGGTCCGCCCCCTCCACGTGTCGTCGCTGAATCAGTCGGACGAGTGCTTTGGCGGCCTCGCCGTAAGGATCGCCCCGGTCTCCTTCCTCAAGTTTCGCCAGTCGCTCTTTTAGAAGCTCAGCCGGTTCGTAGCGGGACACCTGTCCGGAGCTCCGGATCGAAGGCTTAAGCAACGTGCTGAGCGAGACGGGCTGCACGTCTCGCTTGGATTTGCGTGCCGGATACTTGGGTGGCGCAACGTCGATCGAGCATTTGACCACCTCTTCACTGTTTTGCTCGTGCGCCGCCACGATTCGCTCGCAGATCCACTTGACCTCCTTTTCCCGGATTGGATCGTGCGCGTGTCTGCGATTGCCGTTCGGCACCTCGGCGTCGCCTTGGTACTGGAGCACTGCCTCCCAAACGCTGCGTCCCTCCCCCTGCTTTCGCACCAGGCTGGTGAGGATGTTGAACTCTGCCTCGCGAAGAAGCGCGAGGATTGTCGCCAACGCTCCGGGAACGTCGTCGTGGTAGAAGCCGACATGGAAGACACGCCTTGCCAACGCGGGTTGCATGAAAAAGGCATGCAGGGATCGAGCGGTCGTATCCGAGACGAGCAGGTACTCAAGCTTCCCATCCGCAGAGACCACCGGTTGTAGCCCGTTGGCGATCTCGTTCGGCAGGTCGATCTGTGCATGCAGCTTGCCATCTCCTGCGGTTTTAAGAGGTTGCAGGACAAAGTCGCTGAGCGTACGGACGTCGGGATACCCGCGAATCTCGATTTCCGGGAGTCGTGGCCCCAGAGAAAAGGGCTGCCTCCACTCGAGAACGTCGGCGCAATGCGCGACGATCGACTCAAACAGACATACGCAGGCAAGATTCTCCACGGGCAGGACGGAGTCATACCCTTGATAGAGACGCCGAACGGCCGTGGGCGTCTCGTCGTTTGATGAGATACCTCCGGGCGGGGCCGACAGTTGAACTAGAAGCGTTACCGAGTGGTTGTGCAGTTGCTTGATCGAGGAACTCTCAAGAACCTCGATATTGAAACCGAGAGCGGCGACCGCTCCCATGAGGCGTGCCACCACCCCTGCCTGGTCCCGCATAGCCACCGTCACCAGAACGAGGTCACGGGGGTCCTTCTTGAAGGGGGTTACCACCACCTCTCGATGGGGTGCCCCAAGGGGTCCCTGGACGAGTCCGACACACACCGGGGTGTCAGGGACGAAGCCCAGGTGACCGGTGTGGAAGGGCGGCACCCGGATCGCCGGCGAGTTTGCATCAGTCGCTTCCGCGTAGCCTAAAACGAGCAAAGCACTACCTCCAGCCCA
>JBQCCT010000192.1:0-4971 GCA_051961955.1 Solirubrobacterales bacterium | reverse complement strand
GGTACGTTTTTTTATCCGGTTCCTTATTTTTGTTTTGGACGCGGCGTCGCGGGGTCGGGGTTGTTTTGAATGTACCGGTGTTTTTCACGCCGCGGGGCACGGTGTTACTTTGTGCCCCGCTTGACTGACCGAGGCTAGCGGCGGACCAGCGTTAGCGCCTTGCCCTTGCTGCGGGCGGTGCCGCCGCTCGGCTCGAAGGCGACGCGGATGCGGATCTTCAGCTTGTGGCTGCTCGCGAGGGCTTTGGCGGCTTTCGCCTTGGGCCGGATCGAGAGCATCGCTTTGCCGGCTTTTGCGCCTTTGCGTTTGGCGAAGCGCACTTGCTTGCCGAGCAGCTTCAGGGTTCCGGCAGCGGGGACGATCAACTGCAGCTTCGCCGTCCCGTTTTTGCGGTTCTTCGTCAGTTTCCCGAACCGGAATTTGTTCGAGGGGAGCACTTTGATTGCCCGCGACGCAGCAGCGGAGCCGCTGCAGTAGGCAGTGCGTCCGGTGAAGACGAGCGCGACCGAGCACCCTTCGTTGCTGGGCGGGACCGGGCGACCTTCTCCCTCTTGACGCGGCGCGCCCGAGCGTGAGAGCGTCTTCCGCAACCAACGCAAAGGGAGGACGAGATGGCGGACGCACTGATCCTGGAGTTCGACGGCTACGGCGTCAACGACTACGAACGGGTCAACGGTCAGCTGGGCATCGACATGCAGAGCGGCGAGGGTCCCTGGCCGGACGGGCTGCTGCTGCACAGCGCCGCATCCAAACCCGGCGGCTTCGTCATCTACGAGGTCTGGGCCTCGCAGGGCGACCAGGAGCGGTTCATGGATGAGCGCCTCGGCAAGGCGCTACAGGACGGCGGCATCGAAGGTCCGCCGGCTCGAGTGTAATGGCTTGAGCTGCACTCCCACCACAACTTGGAGGGCTGAACGATGGCGGTAAAACTCCACCGCTGTTCCAGTATGTGGGTGAAGATCAACGCCCACCCCTGCTGGAAGGTCCAGAAGGCCCTTGACGAACAAGGCATCGAGTATGAGCTCGTCAAAGGCCCCCTGCGCAAAGGCAAGCGCGACGCCCTGGACCAGCTCTCCGGCCAGCGCGCCTACCCCGTGGTCGAGTTCGAAGACGGTCGCACCTATCGCGAGGAATCAAGCGATATGGCGAAGCGCATCCGGGCGGGGCAGCTGTTCTCGGACGGCAACCCGGATCGACCCGCCACGTAGACGTAGGGAAATCTGGCTCTCAGTAACGCGGCGGGGCTTCGCGGTAAGCCGGGTCGCGGACTTCGCGGCGTTCTTCCACTGGAGCTTCGGCGGGGGGCACTGCCCTGCGGCGAGACCAGATGAATTCCTGGAAGATGCCGAGGATCAGACCGATCGCGCCGGCGACCATGAGGATGACGCCGATCGTGTCGATGCTGATGCCCTGGACCTGGATGTTGGTCGCGAACTTGAGGATCGCGCCCACTGCGATGAGGAATATGCCTGCTCCGATGGTCATAGGGCCCGATTACCCCCGGTCGGGATCGGCAAACCGGTGCGGTGTGACCGTGGCTGGTTTTCAGGACGAGTCTCGGAGACTCGTCCAGAGGCGCCGCTCGGCCTCCAGCGCGCGCTCGGCGCCGTCGCCGACGGCGCGCCAAAGCTCGAGCCGCGGCTCGTCGTCCTCGCTCGCCACTTTGAACGCCTCGGCCAGCTCGGTCCAGCGCGCCGCCCCCGCAGCGGCCAGCGGTGCCTCGTCCCGCTCCGCCTCCGCCAGGAAGCGCGAGTACAGCAGGCGGAAGCAGCCGCCGCCGGTGCCGCGGCGCTCGATCACCTGGTAGGCGAAGCGCGCGCACCACTGCCAGTCCTCGGCCGCCTCGGGCCAGGACCCGGCGTCCGCCGCCAGCCGCTCCAGCGCGGGCAGCCCCACGTAGGGCGCCCACGGCGGTTCGAGCATCTCCGCCACCGCCCGCTCGATCGCCCGCGGCACCGCCGCTTCAAGCTGCGCCCGGTCGAGCTCCGCGGCGACGGTGAACATGTGGCCTTCCAGCGGGTAGGCCGGGTGGCCGCTGTGGCGCGCCCGCGCCAGGTTCTCCAGCCGCGTCGTCTGCAGCTCCTCGAAGCCGGTGTCGGAGAGGTGGGCGACCTCCTCGTCGTAGCCCGCCAGCACCACCGCGTGGCCGGGGAAGTGGGCCGAGTTGCCGTAGTGGTCGAGGTAGTAGAGGTCGGTCAGCAGCAGCGCCGGGCTGCCGGCGTCGACCTGCGCCCGCGCCGCCTCCCAGGCTGCCCCGCTCGCGTCCTCGGCGAAGGTCCGCAGCTCCAGCCCCGCTCCGGTCAGGTCGCGGAAGCTCTCCTCCAGCCGGGCGGTGCGGCCGTTGAACCAGCGGCTCGGCGAGGCGTCGTCCATCTCCAGGTAATAGAAGGCCGCGCCGGCGCCGAGCCCGAACGCCATCTCCTCGCTGATCTCGATCCCGTGGAAGGCGAGCAAGTTGCGCAGCGCGGTCGAGCCGCAGTGGTGGCCGGGGGTGTGGAGGTAGCCGGGGACGGTGGGCACTGACGAGATTCTGACGTTTATCTGACATCCTCCCCCGCCGATGCGGGACCTCGACCTGAAGCTGCTGCGCTGGATGCGGACCCACGGGCACACGCCCTGGCTGGAGGACGCGATGATCGCCCTCGGCAAGGCCGGCAACAACGGCCTGATCTGGTTCCTGCTCGGCGCGACGCTGGCGATCCTCGACAACGGCCGCTGGGAATCGTGGCTGATCTGCGCCCTGCTCGGGCCATTCGCGATCGGCCTCAACTACGCGATCAAGCTGGCGGTACGGCGGCCGCGGCCGGTGCTGGAGGGTCTGCCACCGCTGGGCGGCGCTCCCAGCTCGCTCAGCTTCCCCTCCGCTCACGCCACCTCGTCCTTCGCGGTGGCGACGGCGATGTGCCGGGTTGACCCCGCCACCTCGGCAGCCTTCCTCGTCGCCTTCGCCCTGGCGCTCGGTCGCCCCTACCTAGGCATGCATTACCCATCTGACGTCCTCGCCGGCGCCTTCATCGGCGTTGCCCTGGGCCTGATCGTCCCGCTCACCTTCTGATGGAAGGCGACGCTTTATGAAGGTCGGGATCGTCGGGCTGCCTAATGCCGGCAAGTCGACCCTCTTCAACGCCCTGACCAAGGGCGGAGCGCAGATGGGCGACTATCCGTTCACGACGATTGAGCCCAACGTCGCCGTCGCCCAGGTACCGGACGAGCGGCTGGAGAAGGTCGCCGAGACGGTCAAGAGCTCGGAGCTGGTGCCGGCGAAAATCGACTTCCATGACATCGCCGGCCTGGTCAAAGGCGCCTCCGAAGGGGAGGGGCTCGGCAACCAGTTCCTCGCCTCGATCCGCGAGACCGATGCGATCTGCCACGTCGTCCGCTGCCATACCGAATCGGGCGTGCCGCACCCCGACGGCCGCGTCGACCCGCTCGCTGACATCGAGACGATCGAGACCGAGCTCGTTTTGGCCGATTACGACCAGGTCGAGCGCCGGCTCCCCCGCGTCGCCAAGCAGGCGAAGTCGGGTGACAAAGAAGCGCAGGTCGAGCACGAGTGGCTGCAGGCGGTACACGAGGCGCTGGCCGCCGGGCGCCCGGCCCGCTCGATCCCGGTACCGGAAGGCGCGCCGCAGGCGGCGCAGAACCTGCAGGCGCTGACGACGAAGCCGATCCTCTACGTCGCCAACGTCGACGAGGGCGACGCCGAGGCGCCGGAAGCGGTCGTCTCCCACGCCAACTCGGTCGGCGCCGGGGTGGTCGCGGTCAGCGCCCGGATCGAGGCCGAGCTGGCCGAGCTCGACGCGGTCGAAGCCGAGGAGATGCGCGAGTCGTACGGGGTCGAGGGGTCGGGCCTGGCGCGCCTGGTCCGCGCCGCCTACGACCTGCTGGAGCTGATCACCTTCTTCACCGCCGGCGAGGACAAGGAAGCGGTCGCCCGCCCGCTGCACCGCGGAGCCACCGCCCTGGAGGCGGCGGGCACGATCCACACCGAGATCATGGAAGGGTTCGTCAAAGCCGAGGTGATCGGCTGGCAGGACCTGGTCGCCTGCGGCGGCTACGTAGCGGGGCGGGACAAAGGCGTGCTGCGGATCGAGGGCAGGGACTACCTCGTGCAGGACGGCGACGTGATCACCATCAAGGTCTGAGGCCCGGAAACCGGCGCATCTCGGCGTCCCCGGTCGCTCGCGTGCAAATCGCGCCACGCGCCCTGCGTCCACCGACCTGCTTGGTTTCCGAACCTCAGGAGTCGACGATCTCGACGATGCCGGCCGGCGCTTCGAGGAGCGGCAGCGTTTGGCGGGCCGCCGCTTCCACATTGATCCGCGGCGGTTCGGCTAGATCGTGCTCGTGGTAGGTGCCGGGGCCGTCGAAGCGGCCGTAGCGGACGACCACCCCGCCGATGTCGAGGACCATTCGCTCGTGCTCCTCGACTGAGGCGTGGGAATCGCCCGGCAGTCGCCAGGCAATGCTCTGGGCGAGGAAGCGCGGCACGGCGGCAGCCTGGGCGGCGGCGAGCAGATTGCGCGTGCCCTCGGTACGGACGCGGGCGTTAGCGGCCCCTTTCGCCGGGATTTCGGCGGGGTCGGATGGCAGGTCAGTCAGCTGGTGCATGACCAGATCCGGCCCGAAGGCGACCACCGCCTCCGTCAGCGCCTCCGTCTCGTAGACGTCGACCACGACCGGCTCCGCTCCGAGCTCGCGCAGCATCTCCGCCTTGCCGGGGCTGCGGGTCATCCCGGCCACCTCGTGCCCGCCCGCGACCAGCAGCGGCACCAGCTGCCGCCCGATCGCCCCGCTCGCACCTGCCAGGAACACGCGCACCCGCCGAACCTAGCGAACGCCAGTTGCGTGGTTCCTTTGTCCGGATATAGAGGACAAACGAACCACGGAACGAGGATTAGAGTCTCCGCATGGAGGAACGGGCGCGGTTCCCGCGGGTCGGCGCCAAGGCCGGCCACTACGAGAGCTTCT
>JBQCCT010000191.1:0-5081 GCA_051961955.1 Solirubrobacterales bacterium | reverse complement strand
GGGGTGGGGGGGCGGGTGGCCCCCTCCAAACCGCGCGCTCCGCTCGCTGGCGTTTTTTGCCGGGCTCACCCGGACCCCTTGCGACCGCGTTGGTAGGGTCGGTGTATGCGCCGCCTCACTAGCCTCGCTGCCTGCTGCGCTGCCCTGGCGCTGATCTTTGTCCCCAGCGCAACTGCCGCCCCGAAGGGGTTCAAGTTCGGCGTCTCCTCCGGTGACGTCAGCGCCAAGTCGGCGATCCTCTGGGCGCGTGCGAACAAGGCCGGCAAGGCGCTGGTCCAGTTCACCGCCGGCAACAAGTTCGGCCCCTGCGACGTCGCCGCGGCGAAGAAGAAGTTCGTCGTCAAGGCGACGAAGTCGACCGACCTCACCGTCCAGAAGAAGGTCGGCAGCCTCAAGCCCGGGCGCCGCTACAAGTACCGCTGGTGCATGGAAGGCGGTCGCCACAGTGCCGTCGGCCACTTCGACACCGCGCCCGCCGCGAACCAGGCGAAGACGATCCGCTTCGCGGTTACCGGCGACCAGGACGCCTCGCCGCTGCCCGGCACGACCACGCCCTTCTGGAACGACTTCGGCGTCTGGCGCCAGATCAAGAAAGAACAAAACAACTTCAACGTCCTCATCGGCGACACGATCTACTCCGATTCCGAGGTGCCGGGAGTCGGCGGCGTCGCCGGCACGGCGCTGAGCGTCCCGCAGAAGTGGGCAAAGTACCGGCTCAACCTGGGGCAGAAGCCGTGGGCGAACGTGCGCGGCGCCACCTCCTACTACGCCCACTGGGACGACCACGAGTTCATCAACGACTTCGCCCGCTCGGAGAACGTCTTCCCCGAGGAAGGCGGCAACGTCGAATTCAGCGGCGAACAGCTCTACAAGAACGGCGTCAAGGCGTTCCGCAACTACAACCCGATCACCTACTCGGCCAAGAACGGGATCTACCGCGCCTTCCGCTGGGGGAAGAACCTGCAGGTCTTCTTCCTCGACGAGCGCTCCTTCCGCAGCGCCAAAGCCGACTACGGCGGCCAGTGCGACAACCCCCCCGGCAGCGGCAAGCCCGACCTGGCGCCGACCGCACCGGAAGCCAACCGCAAACTCTTCTCGGTGATCGTCCCGCAGCTCGCCTCGCCGCCGCCGAAAGCCTGCGTGGAAGCGATCAACGACCCCAACCGGACGATGCTCGGGCAGCACCAGCGCGAAGTCTTCGAGGCGGCGATCGAAAAGTCGACGGCGACCTTCAAGGTGATCATGAACGAGGTCCCGATCCAGCAGTTCTACGCGCTGCCCTACGACCGCTGGGAGGGCTACGCGGCGGAACGGACCCAGCTTCTCACCTTCCTCCGCGACCACGTCAAGAACGCCGTCTTCCTCACCACCGACGTCCACGCCAACATGGTCAACGACGCCCGCCTGCAGACGCTGGAGCCGGGCGGTCCGGTGAACACCGGGATCACCGAGGTGACGACCGGCCCGGTCGCGACCAAGACCTTCGCCGGCGAGATCAACGACGCGGTCGGCAGCCCCGGCGCGGCGACCGCGATCCGCGCCTTCTTCTTCAACGCGCCGCCGCCGACCGGGGTCGGCATGCAGTGCTCCGGCCTCGACCAGTTCAGCTACGCGGCGGTCACGGTCAGCAAGACGCAGTTGACCGTGCATCTCAAGGACATCGAAGGCAAGCCGGTCCAGAACACCGCCGACCGCAACAAACCGGCCGAACCGTGCGCCCCGATCGTGATCCCGGCGCAGTAGCCAGGACTCCCGCGCGGGCAGGTTCAGCTGCAACAGGGGCTCTGAGTGATGAAAGTCACCCCGCCTCCGGCCGCGGGGGGAGAAGCTGCCAAATCTCGCTTGCTGCTGCGGAAAACCAGTCTTTCTCGACCCTGACGAACTAAAGTGTCATTTGTGACGCAGAGACCCCTGGAGCTGATCCTCGCCCGCAACCTGATGTCGGCTCTCTCGACTCCCGCTTTCTTGGTCGACGAGGGCGGGCTGCTCGTCTTCTACAACGAGGCGGCGGGGATGCTGTTGGGCAAACGCTTCGAGGAGCTGGGAACGGTCGGCCCCCAGGAGTGGGGCTCGTTGTTCGGCCCCTTCGATGAGAGCGGCGAGCCGATCCCCTACGACGACCTGCCGCTGGTCAAAGCGGTGCGGGCCGGGCGGCCGGCGCACGCCGAGCTGACCGTCCGCTCGACGGACGGGACGCAGCACGAAGTCGAGGTCTCCGCCTTCCCGATCCTCACCGCGCACGGCTCGCAGGGCGCGATCGCCGTCTTCTGGCCCTCGCTGGCGAACGGCGCCGGCAGCAACGGAGCGGGGCCGGCGTGAAGGTCAAGCTCTGGGGCACGAGGGGTTCGATTCCCGCCCCGGGGCCGGAAACGATCCGCTACGGCGGCAACACCTCCTGCGTCGGCGTCACCCTCTCCGACGGCTCCGTCCTGGCGCTCGACGCCGGCACCGGCATCCGCTGCCTTGGCCTCGCCCTCCCCGACGAGCCGTCTCGCCTCCACATCCTCCTCACCCACCTCCACCTCGACCACATCCAGGGGCTCGTCTTCTTCGCCCCCGCCTTCCGGCCGCAGACCGAGATCGTGATCTGGGGGCCGGCCTCGCCCGAGGCCTCGCTGCGCGACCGCATCGCCCGCTACATCTCCGCCCCGCTCTCGCCGGTCGAGGTCCGCGAGCTGCCCTGCGACGTCTCCTTCCGCCATTGCCCGGAGAGCGATTGGGAGATCGGCCCGGCTCGGATCCGCGCCGCCTCGGTCGCCCACCGCGGGCCGACGCTCGGCTACCGGATCGACGAAGGCGACTCCTCGCTCACCTACATCCCCGACCACGAGCCGGGCCTCGGCGCCGACCTCGACGAGCTCGACGAGGACTGGATCTCCGGCTTCGCCCTTGCCCACGACACCTCGCTGCTGATCCACGACGGCCAGTACACCGACTCCGAATACCCCGGCCACGTCGGCTGGGGCCACTCGGCGACCTCGCACGTACTCAGCTTCGCGCGGCGGACGGGAGCCGAGCGCACCGTGCTCTTCCACCACGATCCGCTCCACTCCGACGAGCAGCTGGACGAACTCGGGATCGCCGCGCAGGAGCGCTGGGTCGAGCTGGGCGGCGAGCCGGCCGCGATCGAGCTGGGCGCCGAGCGGACCGAGTACGAGCTGCCGGCGCGGGCGCCGCGGCCGACCGCCGCCGCCTGAGCACGTCCGTCGTTTAGACAGTCGACGTGGAGGAATCGATCATCTAGGCTGGCGGCGTGGAGCCAGTCGAGCGGATCGAAGCAGCCGCCGGTCGCTCGCCGCTGGTGCGGGCGGCACTGGAGCGGGCGCGCAGCGATCACGAGGGGCAGGTCCGCAACGGCAGCGGCGGCATGCCCTACGTCGAACACCCGGTGCGGGTGGCGGCGCTGCTCGACGAGCACGGCTACGGCGAGGAGGCGCTGGCGGCGGCGCTGCTGCACGACGTGGTCGAGGATTCGGAAACGACGCTCGGCGACCTGCGCGAGCTCTTCGGCGATCCGGTGGCGGGGATGGTCGGCGCTCTCACCGACGACGAATCGATCGACTCCTACCAGGCGCGCAAGGCCGAGCACCGGGAACGGCTGGCGGCGGCCGGCGAGGAGGCGATGGCGATCTACGCCGCCGACAAGCTGACCAACACCACCACGCTGCGCGCCGCATACGAACGCGAAAACGATTCCGTGCGGGACGAATTCAAGGTGCCGCTGGAGGAGAAGGCTGAGATCTGGGAGGCGGACCTGGAGCTGCTGCGCGAGAAGGCGCCGGAATTGCCCTTCCTCGACGAACTCGCCCGCGAGCTCAGCGCTTTTCGGGCTTGCCTAGAGGCTCCTGCCCGGCGCTGAGCCGGAGTCGCCGCTGCAGCGGCAGCGCGAACCAGAAGAAGCCGAAGACGCAGAGCGCGAGCGCCGCGACGACGATCGCCGCGGCGGTGGAGAAGAGCACGTCGGTGATAAGCAGGATCGCGCCGGTCATCGCCAGCGCCAGGAAGGCGAGCCCGACGATCGCGAAGCGGTTCGCGTAGAAGACGAGCCGGCGCTTCTGCTGGTAGCGGAAGGTGATCCGGTGGTAGGCGGAGGGCGAGATCAGCATCGTCGCCGAGAGCGCGGTGAGGATCAGGGTGGCGAAATAGACCTGCTTCTGGAACTCGGTGACCTGTTCCCAGCCTTTTTGGAACGGGACCGCGAGCAGGAAGGCGAAGAGGACCTGCACCCCCGGCAGCGCCACGCGCAGCTCCTGCAGCAACTCGCCGAGGTTGCGGTCGAGGCGTTCCTGCTCGGTCTCGTCGCGACCCGAGCCGCGTTCTTCGAGCTTCTCGTCGTCCCCTGACACATCTCGCTCCATTCCCTGACCCTATGGCAATCGAAACCGGCATAGGATCGGCCGATGGGACGGCTGGCGGTGATCCTCGGCAGCAACGCGCTCGGTCCGGGCGGCGAGGAGATCGCGGCCGCGGCGGCGGCGCACGGGGCGGCGATCTTACAGCGGCACCGCCGCGACGGCGCCTTCGTCCTCCCCCACGCGATCGACCACGAGGCGAACCTGCGACCGCTGGTCGATCAGGGTTGTGACCGGGTCTTGGCGACCGGCTCGGTCGGGTCGCTGCGGCCCGAGCTCGGCGTCGGCAGCCTCGTCTGCCCCGACGACTTCGTCGCGCTCAACCTCGGCGACTCGATCTTCGGCGACGAGCGCGCCCACTCGGCCCCGGGCTTCTCCCCGCGCTGGCGCGAGGAACTGATCGCCGCCTGGAGCGAGGGTGGGCAGGCGCCGCGCGACGGCGGCGTCTACTGGCAGGCGCGCGGCCCGCGTTTCGAGACCCCGGCCGAGATCCGGCTGATGGCCGCGCACGCCGACGTCGTCGGGATGACGATCGCCTCCGAGTGCATCGTCGCCGGCGAGCTCGGCCTCGACTACGCGGCGCTCTGCGTCGTCGACAACCTCGCCAACGGGCTGAGCGAGGAGCCGGTCAGCATCGCCGAGATCGAAGCCGACCGGCTGGTCAACGCCGAGCGCCTGCGCGAGGGCTTGGCCGCGGTGCTACCACGCCTCGGGGCGGTGGGCCGATGA
>JBQCCT010000190.1:0-10337 GCA_051961955.1 Solirubrobacterales bacterium | reverse complement strand
AATCGTCGTCGGGCTCCTCTTTCTCGCGATCATCGTCGTCGCCACGATCCACACGATCGAGGGGGGTGGGGGAGGGAAGACGCTGGGTTTGGACCAGCTGCCGACGCGTTGGCCACTGCCGGAATTCGCCGTCCCAGCCGGTGCCGGTCAGCTCGAAGGGGACGCCAACGTCGCCCAGGACGACTGCGAAACCTCCTCGCTCCCCTGCCCGGCAAGCTCGCAGCGCACTCCCGCCTGCCGGATCCAGGTTGCCGGCTCTATCCGAGTCTGCGACTTCTTCGGTAAGCCGCTGGTGATCTCGTTTTGGTTTGCCGAAGGGAGCGGCTGCGCCGATCAGCAGGACGTGGTGCAGCGGGTGTCTGAGCGCTACCGTGGACGTGTGGGTTTCCTCTCGCTGGACATCCGCGACGACCGGGGCACGCTGCGCGAACTGATTCGCCAACACGGCTGGACGATGCCGGTCGGCTATGACCGCGATGGGGCGGTGGCCGCTCTCTACGGAGTCGGTGGCTGCCCGACCTTCGCCTTCGTCTATCCCGGGGGCACCCTGCAGAGCGCCAGCATCGGTGATCTCACCATCGCCCAGCTGGGCAACCATGTCGACCACCTCCTCGCCGCGACCGCGAGGGCGGAGGCGAGCTGAGATGGCCGGGGTCCCGGCCAAGCAGCGGATGGGGTGGGACCCGGCGCCGCGGCAGGGCTGGGTCGCCCCGCACATCGTCTCTGAGTTCCCCGGCCTGGGGATCGCCTGGGTTGAGGTCGACGCGAAACCGGGGCGCAGCCCGGAGCCGGTGCGCCGGCGCCTCCGCGACCTCTCCGACCGCACCTACGGCTCGCAGGCAATCCGCCTGCGCGAACGGCCGATCCCCTGGGCCTACCGCGTCTTCTTCCGCCAGATCGGTCTCGATCCCGACCGCACCCGTACGCCGGTCGAGCAGCTGGCGCTGGACCGCCTCCATGACGGCGGCTTCCGCAGCAAGGGCCTGCCCGCGGACGCGCTCGACATCGCCATCGTCGAGACCGGTGTCGCCCTGCGCGCCTTCGACGCCGACAGCATCGTCGGCAGCCTCTGCATACGCGATTCCGCCCCGGGCGA
The DNA here is from genome assembly GCA_051961955.1 of Solirubrobacterales bacterium. Classification (GTDB taxonomy): domain Bacteria; phylum Actinomycetota; class Thermoleophilia; order Solirubrobacterales; family 70-9; genus VAYN01. The sequence continues at coordinate 9,241 of JBQCCT010000190.1, read as the reverse complement.
GGGGGTGGGCGGTGAAGTGGGGGAGATGGCGCAGGGGACGCTGACGATCGCCGACGAGGTGAAGCCGATCGGGCTCCTCTTCGGTCCTACGGCCGAGGGCTACGGGGTCCACCGCGGCAGCCGTCGCATCGCCGTCGCCGCAATCCAGGTCAAGGGTGTGCCCCAGATTGCTGTTGAGGAGGCGTTATGGATGGCAGCCGCAACCCTGGAGTCCGCGTGAGCTCTGGCTTACACTCTTTCCAGATGCCCGCTCTGCTGAAACGGAAAGATTTCACCGGGCTCGACCGGGCTGTCGACGAGCGCGAGGCGCGGCTGCAGTTGCGCCAGCAGATCTCCCGCCTCGAGGCCGAGTTGGCTGGTCTCTTCGGTGAGGCGTTCGGCCACACCGAGGTGCCCCACCAGGTGGCAGCGACCGCTATGGCGCCGCGGATACTCGACCTCGGCGAGCTGGAGGCGGTCCGCGACAGCCTCGCCGACCGGGTTGCCGAAGCGCGCCGGGCGCTGGTCGAGCGCGAGCGCGTCGAGTCCCACAACCGCGAGCTGCTGCGCAAGATGCTCGTCGCGCCGCGGGACTACAAGTGGGTTCGTGTCTCCCGCGCCGACATCGGCGAGCCTGGCTGCGGCGCCTGGCACTCCCGCCCCATGCTCGGCCCGATCGGGATGCTGATGGGATGGTGGCGCGTCAAGGTCTCATCCGGATGCCCATTAGCCGGGCGGCTTGCGGCCGTTGAGCACGAAGCAGAAGCCCGCCCGACGGGTTTCCAAACCCGATGAGCGTCCGCCGGCCCCTTGGGGTAACGCGCCCTTGGCCGAGCTGGTCATCCTCGCCGGCATCGTCTCGCTGGCGATTGGGGTGATCGGTGGCCATCCGACCGCGATCGGCGTCGGCGTCGCCCTCGCTGGGCTGGGCGGCCTCGAGGTGGCGATTCGCGAGCACTTCGCCGGCTATCGCTCTCACACCACCCTGCTGGCGGGGGCGGTTTTCGTCCTTGTCACCGGCCTCGTTTACTACGTCGGGCACACGATTCTCGCGGTGGCGCTGGCCTGCGGGGCGGTTGCCTTCGCGGTCGCCTTCCTACTGGCACGCCGCGCATTCCAGCACGCATCCGGTGGGCTCAGCTACCGAATCGGCGGAATGCGCGGCTAGGCAAGGCCCCCTGCCAAGTCTTCAGCTCAGACGGCTACCTCTTCCCGGTCGGCCGAGCGCGAGGCGAGCTCGGTTGCGAGCAGGCGTCGTTGCCGGGCGGTGAGGGTGCCGAGCTGCTTGTTCTCGTTCAGCGCCAGGGGTATGAGGAACTTGCGGGCGCGAGTGCGGCCCCATCGCCGCTGGCTGGTGAGCAGCTCGGAGATGGTCATGCTCTCGGTCTCCCAGGGACAGTCGCGAACTACCTCCGCGGCATCCTTGTCTCCCCGCGCAATCGCGCGCTTCAGCTCCGCTCGGGCCAAGCGAACCATATTGGCTCGCTCCAGGGCCCTCATGTGCTGTGGCGCCTCCATTGAGGCTGCGATGGTCGTTGCGGGTGCCATTGAGGCAGCTTCCACTGGACTCCTCCCTTCAAAGGAATCGATTTACTGGGTATGTCGCGTCCGGCCGGCAACCAATGCCTCCCAAGGCCCTGGTCCTGCCGGACCGACTTTGTCTTCCGAACGCCCCGCCCGGGCGTTCCGGCGAGGAGGTCAAGCTATGCGTTCGAGGCACTCCACGTCAACCCGGTCGGACGGAAAAAACATCCGGGTCGGTCGCTAAGAGCAACAATTTCGACACTCGTCGAGACTTGTCCGATTCTGAACAAGCCTGAAACTCCCCCCACCGGGGGATGTCAAGAAGCTGTGATGCAAAAAATTAAGTGCGGGGCTTCCGGAGCTAAGCGCGGGGAAGGTCTGGAAAGTTCTCGATCACCCGAGCGATGGTGCCAAGGGCGCCATCGAGGTGCTCGCGCTCGTGGGTCGCCATCAGGCTCGTCCGCAACAGCGCCCCTCCCGGGGGCACCGCCGGATGGATAGCGACGTTGGTGTAGACGCCGTTGTCGAAAAGGGCCTTCCAGAGCAGGACGGCCTGCCAGTCGTCGCCGACCATCACCGGCACCACCGGGGTGGTGACGACGCTGCCGTCGGGCAGCGTCCCGGGCTCGACCACCTTCAGGCCCAGGTGGCGCAGCCCCTCGCGCAGGTACTCGGCGTTGGCGAGCAGCCGTTCGAAGAGCTCTGGACCCTCGGAGCGGATCACCCGCAGGGCGCCGAGCGCCGCCCCGACCGCGGCCGGGACCGCCGAGGCGCTGAAGACGAAGGAGCGGGACGCGATCCGCAGGTACTCGATCACGTCGGCCGGGCCGGCGATGAAGCCACCGCAGGAGGCGAGGCTCTTGGAGAAGGTCCCCATCCGCAGGTCGACCTCGGCCTCGAGCCCGAACAGCTCGCAGGCGCCGGCGCCGCGGGCACCGAGGACGCCTGCCCCGTGCGCCTCGTCAACCATCAGCCGCGCGCCATGGGCCTGGCAGAGCTCGACTATGCGGGGCAGGTCACAGACGTCGCCCTCCATTGAGAAGACGCCGTCGACGACGACGAGGACGCCGCCGCCGTCCTCGGCCGCCCGCTGGAGCATCTTCTCCAGCTTGTCCATGCGGTTGTGGCGGAAGGGGCGCAGCTTGGCGCCGGAGAGGCGGCAGCCGTCGAGGATCGAGGCGTGGTCGCCGGAGTCGCAGATCACGGTGTCGCCGGGACCCAGGATGGTGCCGATGCAGCCGACGTTCGACTGGTAGCCGGTGGTGTAGACAATCGCATCCTCGGCCCGCATCCACTCCGCCAGCTCCCGCTCCAGCTCCAGGTGCAGCGGCGTCGTCCCGTTCAGCAGCCGCGAGCCGGTGACACCGGTGCCGAAGGTCTCCAGCGCCTCGCGCGCCGCGTCCTTGACCCGCGCGTCGCCGGTCAGACCGAGGTAGTTGTTGGAGCCGAGCATGATCGTCTCCCGGCCCTCCATCTCGACGACGGGGCCGGCCTGCGAGGTCAGCAGGCGGAAGTAGGGGAGGAGGTCGTGCTCCTTGGCGGCTTCGAGTTGCTCGCGGCGATCGTGGTTGCGCGCCTTCTCGAAGACGTCGACGGGAGCCTTGGCGGTCTCGCTCATCTCCGGAAAGTGTAGGTTGCGCACCGTGAGCGCGGAGCGCGAGCCCTGAGCATGGGAAGCCTGACGATCCGGCCGGTGCGCAGCCGGCACGACCTCAAGCGCTTCATCGACCTGCCCTACCGGCTGCACGCGGGGACGCCGTGGGTGCCGCCACTGAAACTCGAGCGGCGCTTCTTCCTCAACCGCAAGCTCAACCCCTACTTCAAGCACGGCGAAGCCGAGTACTTCCTCGCCCTGCGCGACGGGCGGGTGGTCGGTCGCATCAGCGCCCAGATCGACCACGCCTTCAACGAGTTCCACAAGAGCCGCTGGGGGATGTTCGGCTTCCTCGAGTTGGAGGACGCCCAGGAGGTGATGGAGGCGCTGCTCGCTGCCGCCGAGGACTGGCTGCGGACCCGCAACTGCGAGCGCATGGTCGGGCCGATGGACTTCTCGATGAACGAGGAGAGCGGGGTGCTGATCGAGGGGCACGAGCTGGAGCCGCTGATCAGGCAGCCCTGGCAGCCGCCCTACTACCAGCGCCTCTGCGAGCAGACGGGTCTGCAGAAGGCGATGGACCTCTACTCCTGGTTCCTCGACGTCAGCGACCGCAAGGACATGCTGCCGATCCTCTTCGAGCTCGACGAGCGGGCGAAAGAGGAGCACGGGGTGACGATCCGCAAGATGTCGCGGTGGCGCCTGCGCAAGGAGATGGACCGCTTCGCCGAGATCTACAACGCCGCTTGGGCCGAGAACTGGGGCTTCGTCCCCTACTCGAAGGAGGACCTCGACGCCTACACGATGGACATGCACCTCGTGTTCTCGCGGGAGTGGTTCATGGTCGCCGAAAAGGACGGCGAGACGATCGCGGTGGCGATCACCCTGCCGGACACCAACCAGGTGCTGAAAAAGATGAAGGGGCGGCTGCTGCCGCTCGGCTGGTGGTACTTCCTCCGCCGCAACCGGATCGCCGACCGGGTGCGGGTCGGGTTCCTCGGAGTGAAGCCGGAGCACCAGCACACCGGCGTCGCCGCCTCGCTCTACGTCGAGCACTTCAACACCGCCGAACGGGAGCGGCAGGACCACGGCGAGGCGGGCTGGATTCTGGAGACCAACGAAGCGATGAACCGCGGCCTGGAAGCGATGAGCGGGGAGATCGTCAAGAAGTACCGTGTTTACGAGTTATCCCTCGACGGGGGCGACCATCCCGCGCGCTAGAGTCGCCTGGGTGGATGAACTGCAAGTAGACGGCGAGGTCGTCGCCGAAGAAGACGCCGGGGCGCGCGAGGCCACCGACCCGGTGCGCCCGCTCCCCACGAGCTATCAGGAGCCGGGGGGCTCTTCGCTGCCGGTCCTGCGGCCGGAGGTGAAGACGGCGGCGATCGCCGCTGCCGGCGGGGTCTTGGCCGGAGCCGCCACCGTCGCCGCCGTGCGTGCGGTCAGCGGCGCGGCCTCGAAGGCGCGGCCGGCGCGCCGCCTCGGTCGTCGCCGCGAGCGCCAGAACGTCGTCGCCAGCCGCTCCTTCCTCGTAGACGTTCACCTCCTCGGCCGCTGACGCCGCCGATGGGCCTGAAACCTTCGTATATGTCGGGAAATCGTCCCGTCGAGGTGGAGGTGCGGCCGCCTTCGCCCTATCGGCTGCCGCGGGGGAGTGCGGACCGGACGTTGCGGGTGCGGGGCGGGGTGGCGACGCGGCTCCTCCACGTCGGTGGCAGCCCCGTGGTGGTGCGGGCCTGGCAGCCGGCCCGTGACCTGGTTCGCTTCCGGGCCGAGGCGATCGACCCAGCGCGGATCTCACGGCCGCCGATCGCGATGGCGCCCTGTGAGGGGCAGGCGCGGCGGGAGCAGCTCGAGCTGGCGGTCGAGCGGATGCGCTGCGCGCTCTGGGTCGACGTCGATCTCTCCGACTTCTATCGCCGCTTCCGTAGGGACCCCATGATCGGGCCGCTGATCCGGCGCATGCCGCACTTCCGGCCCAAAGGGCGGCCGTGGCCCTGGGAGGCCCTCGCCGCCGCTGTGGTCGGGCAGCTGATCGAGGCCGAGCGGGCGGCGCTGATCGAGCGCCGGATCGCCGGCCGCTGGGGTCCGCGCCTCGGCGACGGCCGCGCGGCTCTGCGCGACGTCCCCGGACCGACTGCGATCGCCGGCCGCGCCCCGGCCGAACTGGAGCAGATGGACCTGGTCGGCAAACGCGCCGTAGCGCTGCGGCGGCTTGCCCGCGATGTCGCCGCCGGCCGTTGCCGGATCGAGCAGGCCCGCGGCGACAAGCGGCTGCTGGCGATGCCGCAGATAGGTCCATGGACGGTGCAGTGCCTCGGCCTGTTCGGCCGCGGCGAACTGGATTCGCTGCCGGCCGGCGACCTCGGCTACGTCAAGCTGGTGGGTCGCCTGCGGGGCGAGGGCCGCCGGGCGACGGTCCCCGAGGTCGAAGAGCTCTACGCGCCGTATGAGCCCTATCGGGGCCTGGTCGGGGCGCTGACGCTGTCCGGCCTCCATCAGCGTGTTGCGCAGGGTCCGCCGCTGCGTTTGGCCGCATAGCTAAAGCGCTCTTTTCCTTTGTCGATAAGCGAGGTGGATGCGTGACGCCGCAGATAGGAGCTGGTCCGAGCGCGAGCGGCTGATCGAGCGGCTGCCGGTGATCGTCTATACCGCCGAGCTGGGCGAGCACGGCCGCTGGCGCTACGTCAGCCCGCAGGTCGAGGAGATCCTCGGCTACAAGCCGGAGGAGTTCATCCGCGACCCCCGTCTCTGGGCGAGCCTGCTCCATCCCGAGGATCGCCAGCGGGCGCTGGCGATGGAGACGGACGAGCACCTTGGCAACCGCGACACCACTCCGACGGAATACCGGATGCACACCCGCGACGGCAAGGTGGTCTGGATCCACGACGAGGCGGTGTTGGAGGCCGACGAGGAGGGTATACCGGTTTGGCACGGCGTCCTCTACGACATCAGCGACCGCAAGAATGCCGAGCAGGAGTTGCACCGCGCCCTCTCCCAGCAGGCCGTCGTCGCCCGGCTCGGCGAGCGAGCGCTGCAGAACGGCGATCCGCAGGAGCTGATGGAGGCGGCGACCGAGCTGATCGCCCGGGTCGACGGCATCGACGGCGCCTGTATCTGGGAGCTCGGTCGCGACGGCAAGCGCCTCAACCTCCGCGCCGGCCTGGCGGGGGACGCGATCGGAGCCGGCCGCCGCGTCTCCGCCTCCCGCGACTCCCACGCCGGCGCCGCCCTCGACTCCGGCACCCATGCGATCGTCCCCGACTGGGAGCGGGAGACGCGCCACACGATGCCACCGGTGCTGCGTGGCTTCGGCGCCGCCAGCAGCCTCGCCGTCGTCATCGACGGCAAGAGCCGGCCGTTCGGGGTGCTCGACGTCCACGCCACCGAGTCTCACCGCTTCAGCGCCAAGGACGTGCCTTTCGTGCAGGCCGCCGCCAACGTGATGGCTGATGCGATCGAGCGCCACGCCGCCGATCAGGCCTTGCGCTACCGCGTCCTCCACGACTCGCTCACCGGCCTCCCCAACCGTCTCAGCTTTGTCGACGCGCTCGACGAGGCGCTCGGTAAAGCAGCGATCTCCGGCTCCCCGGTCGGGATCCTTTTCCTCGACCTCGACCATTTCAAGCTGATCAACGACAGCCTCGGCCACCATGCCGGTGACGCCCTGCTGCGGGCAGTCGCGCCGCGACTGCGGGCGCATTTGCGGCCCGGCGACGTGGTCGCCCGCTTCGGCGGCGATGAGTTTGGCATCCTTATCGACCGCCTTGCCGACGATGGGGAGGCGGTGGCGATCGCCGACCGCGTCGCTGCCGCCTTCACCCAACCCTTCTCGATCGACGGCGTCGACCACTTCGTCAGCGCCAGCATCGGCGTCGCCGTCTCCCGCGCCTCCGAAGAGCGGGCGGTGAACGCCGAGCTGCTGATCCGCGACGCCGACGCGGCGATGTACCGGGCGAAGGAGAGTGGCCGCGCTCGGGTCGTCCCCTTTGACGCCGAGATGCGGGCGGGGGCGGTGAGGCGGCTCGAGGTCGAACGAGAGCTGCGTCACGCGCTTGATCGCGACGAGCTGGCGCTCTTCTACCAGCCCGTCGTCAGCCTGCGCTCGGGGGAGATCACGGGGCTGGAGGCGCTGGTGCGCTGGCGCCATCCGGAGCGGGGGATGCTCGATCCGGCGGAATTCGTCTCAATCGCCGAGGACAGTGGCCTGATCGAGCCAATCGGCCGCTGGGTGCAGGAGCGCGCCTGTCGCCAGGCCCTGGAGTGGCATCAGCTGCGCCCTGATTCCCGGCCCCTCGACGTCGCCGTCAACCTCTCGGCTCGGCAGGTTGCCCACCGCGACCTCGCCGGGACGGTCGAGGAGATCCTTGCCCGCACCGGGCTCGACCCGGTCCATCTGCGGTTGGAGATCACCGAGAGTGTCCTCGTCGAGGAGTCGACCACGGCGATTGCCTCGCTGGAGGCGCTGAACGAGCTCGGCGTCCGCCTCGTCCTCGACGACTTCGGCACCGGCTACTCGTCGCTCGCCTACCTCAACCGCTTTCCCTTCCATGCGTTGAAGGTCGACCGCTCCTTTGTTGACGCGCTGGGGATCGAGCAGGAGGCGACGGCGATCGTCGAGGCGGTTATAGGCATGGCGCGCGCGCTTTCGCTGGAGGTGATCGCCGAGGGGGTGGAGAGCGAGGTGCAGCTGGCGGAGCTACGGCGACTCGGCTGCGACTACGCCCAGGGCCATCTCTTCCAGGCGGCGATGCCGGAGCGCGAGGTGAGCCGGCTGATCGCCGAAGGCGCCCTCGGCTATTCGGGGATTTTGCCCGAGGGCAAGTAGCTGTCGTCGAGCAGTTCGCTCGCCTGCGGCAGCGATTCGATCAGGCCGTTGTCGCGCATCCAGCCGGCGAAGGCTTCCCACTGCTTCGGGTCCATGTAGCCGTAGGGTTTGCCCTTGACCCGGGCGCCGAGCAGCGGCAGCGTCGCCTTCACCTCCGCCGCCGTCAGCTTCGGTTCCAGGTCCGGGTTCGCTTCGGTCACCGCTTTGGTGGCGGCGCCGGGATTTTCGACCGCGGCGTTGGTGCCGCGCTCGAGCGCGGCAAGGAAGAGACGGACCGCTTCCGGGTCTTCTTCCAGCTTCTTGCGGTTGGCGACCAGGACCAGCTCGTCGTAGGTGGGGACGCCGAGCTTGTCGACGGGGGTGACCACCGGTTCTTTGCCGCGTTCGCGCAGGTCGATCGCCTCGACGTTGAGATAACCGCCCAGCATCGCCTGGGCCGAACCACTGACCAGAGCGGGGAGGAGGCCGAAGCCGACGTTGACCGACTTCACGTCTTCGGGGGTGAGGTGGACGCGGGCGAGGATCGTCTTCAGGAAGGCGTCCTGGTAGGGGATGCCGGCGGTGGCGATCGTCTTGCCCTTGAGGTCGCCGATGCCTTTGATCCCGGACTTCTTCAGCCAGATCATCGAGGTCAGCGGCCGGTTGACCAGCGACCCGACGGCGACGACGTCGAGGCCCTGGTCGCGGGCCAGCGCCACCTCGGGCTCGTAGGAGATCGCCAGATCGGTCTGGCCGGCGGCGACCAGCTTCAGCGGCGCGGCCGGGTCGGAGGGAGCGGTGATCTTGACGTCGAGCCCGGCTTCTTCGAAGTAGCCGAGTTTCTGCGCCATGTAGATCCCGGCGTGGTCGGGGTTGGGGTAGAAGTCGAGCGTGAGGCTGAACGCCTGCCGTTCGGCGCTGCCTTCCTCGGACTTCTCGCCGCAGGCGGCGAGGACGAGGGTGAGCAGCAGAACGGCCAGGGCGATCGCCGGGGTGCGGAGGCGCGTCATCGCCTGAGTTCTATCGCCAACGGACGACGCGCCGCTCCGCGAGGGCAGTAAGACCGAAGAGGGCAAGTGCGATTGCAGAGAGAATCCCTATCGCGGCGAACTCTCTCGCGGTCGCCAGCTGGCCGTTGTCTTGGAGGATCTGGTGCCCAAGCCCAGAGCTGCCACCTACCCACTCACCGAAGACCGCGCCGATCGGGGCGTAGACGATCGAGATCTTGATGCCGGTGAAGAGATGCGGCAGGGCGGTCGGCACCGACAGGCGGCGAAAGATCTGCCAGCGCGACGCATAAAGGGTCCGCATCAGCTTGCGTGCCTCGGGATCGACCG
>JBQCCT010000189.1:0-10959 GCA_051961955.1 Solirubrobacterales bacterium | reverse complement strand
GGCTTGGTCAGACCACCTGCATCGTCCACCAAGCACGCAACCCTGACCCGAGACATCCGCGGCCCCGAGCTGGGCCCCGCCCTGAGACGCGACCAACTTCTGCGGCGTGTTCTCGCTGCCCGAAGGCGCCTGGCGCCAATTTCCTCGAATCGCCTCGCCAGACTGCGGTAGCATCGTCAGGAGGGTTTAACCATGCCGTTCGGCGGCGCGGTCAGACACTCCCAGTCGTAAGGCAAAGACCGCCGGCGCCTCTCCAGAGCGCCCCGGGACTTCCGAAACCAACCAAAGGGAGGTACGGAAGTGCCCACCGTCGGCGATACCGAAGTCAGGGACGGCCCGCTCGTCGTCCACCAGATCGTGGCACCCGACTCCGTGCGCCTCACCCTTCACGGCGAGCTCGACCTCTCCAATGCCAAGACGGCCGAATTGACCTTGGCCGAGGCGTTTTCCTCCGGCAAGAAGGTCATCGTCGACCTCGGCAAGCTCGATTTCCTCGACTCGACCGGCGTCTCCCTGCTGGTGTTGGCGCTGGGCCGTCCCGACGCGGGCAAGCTCAGCTTCCTGCCCAGCGCCTCACCGGAGGTCAGCCGTCTGCTGGAGATGACGGAACTGGACGTGCGCATGGGCCTCGGCCGGGACGGGGAGAATACGGCTGGCCCGGCCGCCTGAGAAGCGGCGTCGTAGCTGCCGCTCAGAATGGGCGGCGGTTGGGATCACCGACTCGCCGTAGCGGACACCGCCGAAGCGCAGGCGCTGCAGAACTGCCAGCCAGACGCAGACCCCGCGCTCGAGGACCCAGAGCGGCGCCAGCAGCGAGGAGGTGGCGGGGAAGAAGGCGCCGGGCGGCGTCGGCGGGCGCTAAAGAGGAGCAGTCTTCCGGTACCCGCAGATGCCACCGATAAATCGCAGGATCCAATGCCAGCACAGTCGGCATGATTAGGAATCTGTCAAGTGGGTAGGGAGGGGGCGTTCCAGGGGATAGGGCCGGCTTCAGGGGAAAGGGTCGGAAGAAGGAAGCGAAGTTGTCTCCTCCCAATTGATGCGGTCGGGGTCCTTCCCCTTCAGGGGGCCCCGACCCGTTAGATCCCGGTGAAGCGGTGGCCCGCCTCTTCCCCGGTCCGCCGCCGGATCGACTCGACCGCCTCGGAGTCGAGCGGTTCGACCGCGACCAGTCGCCGGGGGAAGATCAGCAGCGCCCCGTGGTCGGCGTCGAGGTCGCAGTCGTCGCTGAGGTTGCCCGCCAGCTCGACCACCACTTTCTCGTCGGTGGCGGCGTCGTTTTTCCAGGCGAGATAGCGGTAGAGGCCCTCGCGGCTGGGGAAGACGGCGATTCCGCGCCGCTGGGTGCGGTGGATCTCGCCGCTCCCCTGGCAGGTGGGGCAGGTCTGCTCGAACCGGACTCGGCCCTGGCAGGCGGGGCAGTCGGGGTCCGGCCCAGCCTCAATGCAGGAGAAGCACTCATAGACGGTCGAGCCACTGCCCCCGCACTTGTCGCAGCGGCCGTACTGGGGCTCGCCCCACGGTTCGCTCACATGGTTCTCGGGGTCGAGCAGCTCCCCCGGGTCGTCCCCAGCCGGGTGGCAGTGAAAGAAGGTCCTCGACTCTGCCATGGCCTCGGCAACGGCCTAACTGCCGTTGCCGTCCTTTCGCTCCTCCTTCGCCCTCTCGGCCGCCTCCTCCAAGGCCTCGGCTTCGCGCTCCGTGGTCGCGGTCTCCTGCTTGGCCTCGATGCTCTCCTCCCTGGCCTCGAGTTTCTCCAACTGCGCGGCCTTCTCGGCTTTGGCGTTGGCGCGTTCGGCTTTGGCCGCCGCTTTCGCCGCTTTCTCCTTCTTTTTCCGCTCGGCTTTGGCAGCGCGGGCCTCGCGTTCGCGACGCCGCTTCTCCGCTTTGCGCCGCTCCTGCTCGTCTTTGCGGCGCGCCTCGGCGGCGGCCTCTTTGGCGGCTTCCGAGACCTTGGCCTGCCGCTCGGTGGCCTCGCGCTCCTGCACCTCGGCCTTCTCGCGCAGGCGGGTCGCCCGTTCACGCTCCTTGGTCGCCAGCAGCGCCGTGCGGCCCTCTTCGCGCAGTTCCTCGTCGCGGAAGAGGATGCCGGTGGCGCTGCGGGCGCCGGCCTCGGCGCGGTCGATCAGGTGCCTGGCCTGGGATTCGGAGCCGCCGAGGGCACCGAGGGCGAGGTCGATCGGCGTCCGCGCCACTTTGATCGACGAGTTGAAGATCGTCTTCGAGATCGTCGGCATCGACATCTGGCTACTCCTCCTTCGGATCGATCGCGGCTGCGGCTTCTTCGGCGCGGTCTGCTTCGCGCTCCAGCTCGGCGGCCTCGCGTTTTGCCTCCAGCTTCTCGGCGGCGGCCTCCTGGCGTTTGGCCTGGGCGCGCTCTTCTTTGGCGAGGCGCTCGCGCTCGGCGGCGGCTTTCTCCACCTGGGCGCGGTTGGCGGCCTCGCGCTCTTCTTCGGCCCGTTTCGCCTCGGCCCGCTCTTCGGCCTCGATCTCAGCTGCCCCCAGCTCGACCTCGCGCCGCTCGGCTTCGGTCTCTGCCCTCTCGGCGGCGATTTCCGCCTCCCGCTCTTTGCGCTCGGCCTCGGCCGCCTGAGCGGCGGCCTCCGCCTGGGTATCGGCCTGTACCTCCTGCAACGCTCCCTCGCGGTGCAGGTCTTCGCGACCCAACGCCGCTCCCGCCAGCTGCTTCGCCCGGCCCACCACTTTGCCTAGAGGGCCGCCGACGACCCGCTCTTGCACGCTCAAGTCCTCATCTCCTTTCCAGTCTCTAGCTCCACCGCTCCCCTACCCCCGCAGCGAGACGAGCGAACCGTGCGCAGATCACACTCCCACCGCCGACGGGACGATTTCCCGACATATAGGGGTGTTTTAGGCCCGCCGGCAGGCGAGGCTCAGTAGCGGAGGATCGCCGCCACTCCTTCGGCTTCGGCTAGCGGGGTGGCGATCTCGTTGTGGACGAAGGTCACCCGGGCGCTGCCGGCGAGAGCACCGCGGACCAGCGGCTCGGCCCGCTCGCCGATGGCGCCGTCGAGGACTAAGTGGTCGACTCGGCCTTCGGTCAGCGCCTCGGCCGTCTCCTGCAAGCCAAGGGCGCCACGACTACCGCCCTTCGCCTCTCCCACGGCCCGCTCCACCAGCTCTCGCTCGCGTTCGTCCTCGAGCCGCTGGGCCACGTCGGCGACGACTTCGGTCAGCTTGCCCGTTGGGATGGAGATCAGATCACCGTCACCACCGTGGATGAGCCGCGCCTGCGCTGAGCTGAAGCCGGCGTTGAAGCTCTCCACGTCGCTCGGCGGCCCGAAGACGAGCAGCTCGTCGAGTCCGTTCTGATCCAGGGCGCGGGCGGCGCGACCACCGCACTCGGTGAGGAAGCGAGCGCGGTTGTGATCGAGGCGTTCGTCGAACTGGTCGTGGCCGGAGGCGCTGACCCCCTGAGCACGGGCGGGGTTGTTGGTGCTCTGCGATTTGCGCTCGCGCCAGTCGAGCATGGTGACGCTCAGTTCCCAATCCTCCATGTCCTCCAGGGTTCCGTCGGCGCTGCGCAGCAGCCGCACCCGCTCGGAAGAGATCAAGGCAATGCCGCGGGCCTGGCTGCGGCAGGAGAGATCGATCAGCGGCGCCACCATCGGCTCCTCGCCGTACTCGACGCAGGCGCCGGCGACGGGGGCGACGGCCGTCCCCCACCAGCGCTCGGCACCCGCCCTCTCGCCCACCTCGACGAAGCCCGCTTCGCCACGCGGCGGCGGTCGCAGGTCGCCGTCTTCGAACCGTTCGATCAGCCGCTTCGCGGTCTCGCGCAGGGCGACGCGGCGCCCGTGTTCGGCGTCCTTATTGGCCTCCAGCACCGCGTCGAGGCCGTTGCGCAGCTCCGTCCGCCAGGCCCCGCCGCGGTCGGCGGGGTCGAAGCCGAGGTAGATGGAGAGAACGCCCAGCGGCGGGTGCCACTGCGTCAGCGCGCGGGCGTCCTCCAAGGTCGGTTGGCTCATCGGCACCTCCTCCTTGCTCGGGTGCGCTCCCGCTACCCCACCGTACACAAAGGAGAAACCGGCCCCGATTTTCGAACTGCATCGAATTCTGGTCGTCAAAGGGCAAGAATTCGATGCTGTTCGGGCCTAGAGCGTTGCTTCGAGGGGGTCGGCGCCCTCGCTGTGCGGAAGGACCGCATCCGCCGCCTCGTCCGGGCTCAGGTGCGGGTAGAGCGCGCGGATCGTGCCGAAGGCCAGCGCCGCCCCCGCCAGCTGCGCCGCGACGAAGGTCGGTACCGAAGCCGGGGCGATGCCGGCGAAGGTGTCGGAGAAGACGCGGCCGACGTCGATCGCCGGGTTGGCGAAGCTGGTCGAGCTGGTGAAGAAATAGGCGGCGCCGATGTAGGCGCCGACCGCGGCCGGTGCCAGCTCGCCGCGCCGCGTCCGCGCCAGAGAGAAGATCACCAGCAGCAGGCCGAGCGTCGCCACCACCTCGGCGAACAGGTGCGCCGGCGAGGCGCGGTGGTGGGTGGAGATGCTGATCGCGCTCAGCGAGAACATCGCGTTGGCGACGACCGCGCCGGCGATGCAGCCGCCGACCTGGGCGGGAACGTAGGCGAGCGCGTGGCGCCAGCGCAGACCGCCGAAAGCGGCGTCGAGAAGGGAAACGACCGGGTTGAAGTGGGCGCCCGAGACCGGCCCGAACATGAGGATGAAGGCGAAGAGGCCGGCCGCCGTCGCCGCCGCGTTCTCGAACAGCTGCAGGCCGGTGTCGCCGGGCGAGAGCGAGGCGGCCGCGATCCCGGAGCCGATCACCGTCGCCGCCAGGAAGGCGGAGCCGAGGAACTCGGCGAGCAGGCGCCTGGGCAGCGGGGCGGCGGTCACGGCGGCGAGCCTATTCCATTGACATATCTGATTTCAATAGATATATGTAAATAGATGCCCGTGGAGCTGGAGCTCGCCCCGAAGACGAAGCGCCCCGCCGGCGAGTGCTGCTCCGAGGCTCCCGTCCACCCCGACGTTTCCCCCGAGCAGGCCGAGCGGATGGCGACGATCGCGAAGGCACTCGGCGACCCGATCCGGCTGCAGCTCGTCGACGTCCTGCGCAAGCACGCCGGCAAGGTCTGCGTCTGCGAGCTGGTCCCCCTCTTCGAGCTCTCGCAGCCGACCGTCTCCCACCACCTCAAGGTCCTCCGCGACGCCGGCGTCGTCGCCTCCGAGCGACGCGGCCTCTGGGCCTACTACTACGTGGTCCCCGGCGTACTCGACGAGCTCGGCGCCTGGCTGGGTTGATGGCCAACGCCCTCTTCGTCTGTCTCCACAACGCCGGCCGCTCGCAGATGAGCCAGGCACTGTTCGAACGCGCGGCGAGCGGGCGCCACAACGCGCGCTCGGCCGGGACGACGCCAGGGGACCGGGTCCATCCCGAGGCTGTCGAGGTGATGCGAGAGCTCGAAATCGACCTCAGCGCCCGCCGCCCCAAGCTCCTCACCACCGCGGATGCCGAATGGGCCGACGTGGTGGTAACGATGGGCTGCGGCGACGAGTGCCCCTACATCCCCGGCCGTCGCTATCTCGACTGGGACCTCCCTGACCCCAAGGGCCAGCCCCTCGATGTGGTCCGCGCCACCCGCGACGAGATCGCCGCCAGGATCGAGGCGTTAGTCGCCGAACTCGACGACGCCTGAAGCCCTCTTTAGGGAGCGGAAACGCGCGTTTGCTTGCATGCAGGGATGGCTGCCGCCCTGATCGGGTTCTTCGGCGTCGTCATCGGCCTGGCCGTCGGCCGGGGCTACGGGTTCTGGGCGGAACGGCGCTCCGAGCTCGCCGAAGCAGCGGTGGCCGCCGCCGTCCTGGCCGAGGGGTTTCGCCAGGACAAAGAGGCCAGTGCAAGCGCCGCGTCCGTAACGCAGATCTGGACCGACCATCGTCGTTGGCTGGTCATCCATCTCAAACCCAGGGACTACCGTAAGCTCGCCGAAGCCGTCAAAGAATCCAGCTCCGACGCCCAGACCCCTCTTCGCGGCGACGACCTGATCAACACGCTGGACGCCCTCCACGCGCTCTTCTGGGAAGAGCGCGAGGCCTTCATCCTGGTGCCGCTGATCCATTACCTGCGCGGGGACACCGTCTCGGAGCGGATCCGCGAAATCCTCGACCCGGACCGGAGCATCGACGATCTGCCCCCGCGGGGTGAGCGCTCACCCGCGCGCACCTGGCACGGCCCGAGCGAGCAGCCCACCCGGACGCTCGATCCTCAAGACCCCGCCGCGCCGGAGTAGCGCAGCGAGCCGGGGGTGTCGAGGTCCTCACCGGTCTCCAGCAGAGTCTTGAGGCCGGAGAGGATCATCGGCCAGCCGCCGTACAGTTCGCTGTTGGCCGCCTCGCCGAGCTGGTCGTGGGTGACGCGGAGGCGGCAGGAGGTGCCGACCGGCTCGATCTCCCAGGTCACCCGCGAGGCGCCTTCGCGCTTGACGTCCTCGCTCCAGAGCGCGGTGAAGCTCTGCACCAGCCGCCGCGGCGGGTCGACCTCGAGGTTCTCGCCGCTGGCGATGTCGATCACGCCGGGGACGCCGGCCTCGTACTCGGAGCCCTCGGTCCAGTCGGACACCGTCCCCACACCGAAGCTGTAGCGGGCGCGCATCTCCTCGCTGGTGATCGCCTCCCAGAGCCGCTCGGGCGTCGTCTTGATATAGATCTCGAACACGGTCATCGTGCCGCGCCCGCCGATCACCGCGTAAGCCTGCTCGTCGTTCATCGTTGGTCCTCCTCGTTCTCGCTGTTCTCGATATCTCGCTTGAGCTCGCTGAGCGCCGAGGCCCAGGGCTGTGCGTACTTGCCCACCCAGCGGTCGTGGATGAGCCGGATCGGGACGGGGTTGAGGAAGTGCAGCTTCTCGCGGCCGCGCCGCCTCGTCGTCACCAGCCCCGCCCCCTCCAGCACTTTCAGGTGCTTCATCACGCCGAAGCGGGACATCGGCAGTTGCTCCTCCAACGCGGTGAGCGTCTGGCCATCCTCCGCAAAGAGGCGGTCGAGCAGCTCACGGCGGGTCGGATCCGCCAGCGCCTTGAAGACCTCGTCCATGGCGAGAGAGTATAGGTGACCTTTTGGTCACGTGTCAAGAGTGCCGCTGAGGCCCGTCGCGGTGCGGCCGCCGACCCAGATCGTGCCCTCCTCGTCCTGCGAGATGTGGACGCGGCCGGCGCGGCCGATCGCGCCGCCCTGGGTCGCGATGTATGGAGCGGTGAGGCGGCCGTTGCCGAGCAGCCACTGGGCGACCGAGGCGTTGAGGCTGCCGGTGACCGGGTCCTCCGTCCAGGCGCCGCTTCCGAGCGGAGCGAAGGCGCGGACCTCGATCGCCACCTCCGACCCGGGCGGGTGGAAACCGACGACGCCGAGGTCGAAGTCGAGCGCGGCCGGCCGCAGCTCCAGCACCCGTTCGGCGCTCTCGAGCAGGACGGCGATCCAACCCGGCCCGTTGTCGACCCACTCGACCGCCAGCATCTCTGCCGGGTCGAGGTTGAGCGCAGCGGCCACTTTGACCGCCTCCTCCGCGGAAGCTGGGCCGGATCGGGTCAGCGGCGGTGCCGCGAACGCGAGCCCCTCCTCGCCTCGCCGTATCCGCACCAGGCCAACGCCGCACTCCTGCACGATCTCACCGGGCTCGCGCGGCTCTCCCCCAGCCTCCAGCCAGGCATGGCAAGTGCCAAGCGTCGGATGGCCGGCAAACGGCAACTCCAGCACCGGCGTAAAGATCCGCACCCGGTAGTCGCCCCCCGGGTCAGCCGGCGGCAACACGAAGGTCGCCTCGGAGAGGTTCGTCCAGCGCGCAAACCCCTGCATCTCCTCGTTGCTCAACCCCTCCGCGTCAAGGACGACCGCGACGGGGTTGCCGGAGCAAGCCCCGTCGCTGCCGAAGACATCTACATACGCGACACGGTGTGACATGCAGACAGCATTTTGCTACGACGGCTCAACGTAGAACGACGCCGGTTCCGTGAATGTGTATTCGGCTGTCCAGCGGATGTCGCTTGGACAGACGAAGCTGCCGACCTCCTTGGGCAGGACGGCCGATATCGCGAGAACGGGATCCGTCCCCCCTTTCCGGGTGCCAAGATCGACCCCGTTTGTCGTGTCGTAGCCGCAGGTAACGCCCAGGAAAGTCACTTTGATTGTCGTCAGGAACGATGTGAATGTGCCGTTGTCGGTGCCGCTGATGTGATGGATTTCGAACGAGCCAAGATTTGTCGTGAAAGTCGAGTTGGTGCATCCGGTCCAGGTCAGCCCTGTAACGGGCCCCGCGACTGTTTCGGTCGCGCCGCCGGCGTTCGTGATGTGGCCCGTGAACGAGCTGCCGGTACATGTCCCGAGCGTTTCTCCAGTTGTGGTCTCGAAAATCGCCGTGTTCGTCAGGCTGGCGGCCATGTTCGCGCCCACCTGAACCTTTCCATTAGCAGGGCATGGTGTGGCTGTCGACGTACAGAGGACGGTCGCCGAAGCGGTGCCGAAACCGGTGATGGTGAGAATGACCACGGTCGCTGCCGCAACGAGACCAAAGGTCTTCAGGTATTGCATTCGAGTCTCCCTCTCGATAGACGCCAACAGGCATCGATTTGCGTTGACACCTGCGTAACACCATCAACGCCTTTAGTCAAGGTCTCCTGATAATTGACGGACGGCTCTATTCGCTCTCGCAGCCGATTCCGTCGCCATCGGCATCGAGCCCGTAGTGATCGACGCCGACGACCCTCACGCTCCGCAGACGCGCATCCGATTCTTGCCACACCCCGCTGTGTCAAAAATCGGATGCGCTACATCCGATAGACGGGTGCGGCCAGGTCGCCCAGCGGGGCGTTGGCGCAAGCGGCCAGGGCTTGGCTGAGGACTTGGCGGGTGTCGCGGGGGTCGATTACGCCGTCGTCCCAGAGGCGGGCGGTGGAGTAGAAAGGGCGGCCCTGGCGCTCGTACTGCTCGCGCAGCTCGGCGGCGATCTCGGGCTGCCCGACCTCGTTCATCACCGCCGCCGCCATCTCGCCGCCCATCACCGAGATCCGCGCGTTGGGCCACATGAAGAGGAAGCGCGGCGAGTAGGCGCGGCCGCACATGCCGTAGTTGCCGGCCCCGAAGGAGCCGCCGACGATCACGGTCAGCTTCGGCACCCGCGCGGTGGAGACCGCGGCGACCATCTTCGCGCCGTCCTTGGCGATCCCGCCCGCCTCGTACTTGGAGCCGACCATGAAGCCGTTGACGTTCTGGAGGAAGACGAGGGGGATGCGACGGTGGTCGCAGAGCTCGACGAAGTGGGCGCCCTTCAGCGCACTCGCGGAGAAGAGGATGCCGTTGTTGGCGACGAGGCCGACCGGGTGGCCGTCGATGTGGGCGAAGGCGCAGACCAGCGTTTTCCCGTACTTCTCCTTGAACTCGCGCAGCTCGCCGGCGTCGACGATGCGGCGCAGGACCTCGCGGATGTCCCACGGCGCCCGCGAGCCGATCGGGACCACGTCGAGGATCTCCTCCGCGTCGCCGGCCGGCGGCCGCGGCTCGAGCCGCTCCCACGGCGGCGCCGGCGCGGGCGGCAGCGTGGCGACGATTTCGCGCAGCATCGCCAGCGCCTCGGCGTCGTCGGCGGCGAGGTGGTCGGCGACGCCGGACCTGCGGGCGTGGACGTCGCCGCCGCCGAGCTCCTCCGCCGTCACCTCCGCCCCGGTCGCCGCCTTCCCCCTCGCCGGGCCGCCGAGGAAGATCGTCCCCTGGGGGCGGACGATCACGGTCTCGTCGCTCATCGCCGGCACATAGGCGCCGCCGGCCGTGCAGGAGCCCATCACCGCGGCGATCTGCGGGATCTCCCGCGCCGACATCGTCGCCTGGTTGAAGAAGATGCGGCCGAAGTGCTCGCGGTCGGGGAAGACCTCGTCCTGCAGCGGCAGGTAGGCGCCGCCGGAGTCGACCAGGTAGATGCACGGAAGCCGGTTCTGCAGCGCCACCTCCTGCGCCCGCAGGTGCTTCTTCACCGTCACCGGGTAGTAGGTGCCGCCTTTGACGGTGGCGTCGTTGGCGACGACGACGCAGCGGCGGCCGCTGACCGTGCCGACGCCGGTGACGATGCCGGCGCCCGGCGCCGCATCCTCGTACATCCCGTGCGCGGCCAGCGGCGAGAGCTCGAGGAACGGCGTCCCCGGGTCGCAGAGCCCCGCGACCCGTTCGCGCGCGGTGAGCTTGCCGCGGTCGCGGTGGCGCTCGACCGCCTTCGGCCCGCCGCCGGCGCGCACCCGCTCCAGCTCGGCCTCCAGCTCGGCGATCAGCTCCAGGTGCTTCTCGCGCATGCCCTCGGCAGTTCCCTTGGTCACGCTCATCGCGGCGGGTTCTCCTTGAACGGGTCGTGCTCGGGATGCCACTCGACCGGGCCGGCGACGAGCGTGTGCGAACCGAGCGGCCGGCCCAGCACTTTCTGCGCCGCCCGCGCCGCTTCGAGCAGCTTGCCGAGGTCGACGCCGGTCTCGATCCCCATCTCCGCCAGCATCGAGACCAGGTCCTCGCTGGCGACGTTGCCGGTGGCGCCGGGCGGGACCGGGCAGCCGCCGAGCTCGCCGAAGCTCGACTCGAAGGAGTCGACCCCGACCTCGAGCGCCGCCAGCACATTGGCCAGCGCCTGGCCGCGGGTGTCGTGGAAGTGGGCGGTGCGCTCGACCTCGGGCAGCTCCGCGGCGGCGCGGCGGAAGAACTCGCCGACCTGGACCGGGTTCGCCATCCCGGTGGTGTCGCCGAAGCCGACCTCCACCGCCCCGGCGTCGGCGAGGCGGCGGGCGATCTCGAAGACGCGCTCGACCGGCACGTAGCCCTCGTAGGGGCAGCCGAAGCTGGTGCTGATCACGCCCTCGCAGCGCAGCCCGGCCTCACGGGCGCGCGCAAGGACGCGCTCGAGCCCGGCCAGCGATTCCTCGATCGAGCGGTTCACGTTTCTGCGGTTGTGCGTCTCGGATGCGCTGAGGTAGAC
>JBQCCT010000188.1:0-8804 GCA_051961955.1 Solirubrobacterales bacterium | reverse complement strand
CTACGTGGTTCTCTACTAGCAGGTCGGCAGTAGCAGGAGGCCCGGGGAACCAGGCTGGACGCTTGATCAACCGTCCGGCGCAGGGTCCCCGGGCGCCTCGCTGTTCATCACCACGCAGACGTAGTAGATGAACATGAATCGTTCGATCGCAACTTCCCCGTACTCGGTCAAGTCGTCCCAGGGCCGCGAGTAGGGATTGCCGGGTCCAAGTCGGATCAGGAGACGGGCGATCGGGTCCAGCAGAGGCCGAAGCCGCGTCTCGGTGAGACCCGCGTCCATCACCGCCAGGCGAGCGCCCGGCCGCAGTCGCTCCCAGGCCGACGCCAGCGCCCGTTTCGGCTCCGGCATTGCCGAGTAGCTGAGGCTGAAAAGGACGGCATCGACGTCCCGGTCGAGGCGGAGCTCGGCAGCGTCCTGCTGCAGCAGCGAGACGTTCGACCAGCCGCGGCGCTCCACCAGCTTGCCGGCCTCTCGCAGCATCCCCTCCGCTGCATCAACCCCGATCACGCTCCCGCTCGGACCGACCGCCTCCACCAGGTACGGGAAATTGCGACCGGTGCCGGCGCCGACCTCCAGCACGGTGTCGCCGGGCTTCAGCCCGAGCGCCGCCACCGCCCTGCGGCGGGCGATCGGAAAGATCAGGTACAGGGGCTCGAAGACTTTGTAGAGGCGAGCGACCCGGTCGTACTGGCCGGTGATCTCGCTCAGCGGCCGTTCCGTCGAGAGGTGCCCGCCCATCGGGGCCGAGCCTATCCGAGGCGCCTAAAGGCGCTCGCGGATCAGGCGGTTGACCTCGCCGCCGTCGGCGCGGCCTTTGGTTTCGCGCATCACGGCGCCGACGATGGCGCCGATGGCCTTCTGGTTGCCTTCGCGGATCTTCTCGACGGCGTCGGCGTTGTCGGCCATCGCCTGCTCGACGATCGCCCCCAGCTCGCCGTCGTCGCCGGAGATCTGGGCGAGGCCCTCCCGCTCGACGATCGCGGCGGGGTCTCCCCCCTCCTCCACTAGCGTCGCAAGGACGGTCTTGCCGCTGCCGTGGGAGATCTTCTTCTCTTGCACCAGGCGCACGAGGTCGGCGAGGGACTGCGGTGAGACCCTGGAGGCGGAGGCGCCGCCTTCGACCTCGGCTTGACGCAGCGCCGCCGCCAGCTCGCCCGTCACCCAGTTGGCAACGACCCGTGGCTCGATGCCATCGGCCGCCTTGGCGGTCTGCTCGAAGTAGTCGGCGGTCTCCGGGTCGGTCGCCAGCGTCAGCGCTACATCATGCGCCAGTCCCAGACCTTCGTAACGCGCAATCCGCGCCGCGGGCAGCTCCGGCAGCGCCTCGCGGGCCTCGCGCAGCATCTCCTCGGTCGGCGCCAGCGGCACCAGGTCCGGCTCGGGGAAGTAGCGGTAGTCGTGCGCCTCCTCCTTCGAGCGCAGCGGCGTCAAGGTGCCGTTGGCAGGATCGAAGTGGAGCGTCTCCTGCTCGATCCGTCCGCCCGCCGCGATCACCTCGCGCTGGCGCTGCAGCTCGGCTTCGACCCCCCGCTGCAGGAAGCGAAAGCTGTTCATGTTCTTCAGCTCGGTCTTGGTCCCAAGCTCCTCGCTACCCGCCGGCCGCACCGAGACGTTGGCGTCGACCCGCAGGCTCCCCTCCTCCATGTTCACGTCAGAGACGCCGAGCTGGCGGACCGTCTCGCGCAGAAGGCGCGCCCACTCGGCCGCTTCGGCGGCGCCGCGCAGGTCCGGCTCGGTGACGATCTCGACCAGCGGCGTGCCGCCGCGGTTGAAATCGACTAGCGAGGCGCCGGAGCCGTGGATCCGCCCCGACTCGCCGACGTGGACCATCTTCGCCGCGTCCTCCTCGAGGTGGGCGCGGTGGATGCGCACGTCGCCAAGCCGGCCGGCGCCGCAGATCGGGATGTCGTACTGGCTGATCTGGTAGGCCTTCGGGCTGTCCGGATAGAAGTAGTTCTTGCGGTGAAAGATCGAACGCGGCGCGATCTCGCACTCCAGCGCCAGGCCGATCTGCAGCGCGTAGCGGATCGCCTGTTCGTTGGGCACCGGCAGCACGCCCGGGTGGGCGAGACAGATCGGGCAAGTGTGGACGTTCGGCTCGTCGCCGAAGGAGAGCTCGCAGCCGCAGAACATCTTCGTCCGCGTCGCCAACTGGACGTGGATCTCCAGCCCGATCACCGCTTCCAGATCAGCCATTCGCGTCCCCTGGACGGGCGTCGAAGCCGATCCCCTGCTCCAGTGCGTAGGCGGCGTCGAGCAGGCGCTGCTCGGCAAAGGCGGGGGCGGCGATCTGGAAGCCGACCGGGAGCTTCGGCCCGCCGCCCTCGGGCTCGGCGAGGCCGGCGGGGATTGAGATCGCGGGAATGCCCGCGAGGCTCATCGGCACCGTAAAGAAGTCGTTCAGGTACATCGCCAGCGGGTCATCGGTCTTCTCACCGAGCTTGAAGGCAACCGAAGGTGCGGTCGGAGTGACGACGAAGTCGACGTCGGCGAAGGCGCCGCTGAAGTCCTGCGCGATCCGGGTTCGCACCTTCTGCGCTTGGCCGTAGTAGGCCTCGTAGTAGCCGGAGGAGAGCGCGTAGGTGCCGAGCATGATCCGCCGTTTCACCTCGGCGCCGAAGCCCTGCGAGCGGGTCGTCTCGTACATCTCAATCAGGTCGCCGTCACCGCCGGCGCGCATCCCGTAGCGAACGCCGTCGTAGCGGGCGAGGTTGGAGGAGGCCTCGGCGGGGGCGATCACGTAGTAGGCGGAGATGCCGTGCTCTGCGCTCGGCAGCGCCAAGTTGGCGGCGATCTCGCCGCCCAGCTCCTCGATCCTGGTCAGGGTGGCCTCGAAGACGGCACGAACCCCCGAATCCATATCGGCGTCCGCCAGCTCGGCCGGAACGCCGAAGCGCAGGCCGGAGAGGTCCTCGCGATCGGGCAGCGAGACGCCGCCCTCGATCCCGACCGAGGTCGAGTCGAGGGGGTCGCGGCCTTGCAGCATCGCCAGCAGCAGAGCGGCGTCGCTGACGGTGCGGGTCAGCGGCCCGCACTGGTCGAGCGAGGAGGCGAAGGCGATCATCCCGTAGCGGGAGATCGCGCCGTAGGTGGGCTTGAGACCGACGATGCCGCAGAAGGCGGCGGGCTGGCGGATCGAGCCGCCGGTGTCGGTGCCGATCGCCCAGGGCGCCAGGCCGCCGGCTACGACCGCGGCCGAGCCGCCCGAGGAGCCGCCGGGCACGCGCTGGCGGTCCCAGGGGTTGAGCACCGGCCCGTAGGCTGAGTTCTCGTTCGAGGAGCCCATCGCGAACTCGTCCATGTTGGTCTTGCCGAGAATCGGCAGGCCGGCGGCGATCAGATGCCGCACTGCGGTTGCCGTGTAGGGCGGGCGGTAGCCCTCGAGAATCCGCGAGGCGGCCGTCGTCGGCACGCCCTCGGTGCAGAAGATGTCCTTGACCGCGATCGGCGCGTTCCAGTCCTCCCCCGCCTCGATCGCAGCGGCTTCGGCGCCGCGGTCGTTGCGCCAGAGGTAGGCGTTCAGCTCGTCGGTGCCGGCAGCCTCGAACCAGGCATCAACGTGCTCCTGAGCCGAGAACTCGCCGGACATTTTGGCGTTGTGGGCCTCGAGGACCGTGAGGTCGAGGATGTCGGCGCTCATTCGGCCTGCGGTGAAGGGACGCGGAAGGCGCCCTCATAGGGTTCGGGCGCCGGGGCGAGAGCGGTGTCACGCGACAGACTCCGCCATGGGGCGTCGTCCGGCCGCAGCACGTTCTCCAGAGCCACCACGTGCGAGGTCGGCTCGACGCCCTCGAGATCGAGGTTGCCGATCCGATCGACGTGGTCGAGGATTCCCGACAGCTCCCCCACCATCGTCTCCGCTTCCCCGTCGGAGAGCTGAAGCCGAGCAAGCTTCGCCACGTGCAGCACCTGGTCGCGATCGATCATGAGCCGAAGATTCTATGAAGCTGGCGACTGGCTGCTCAGCCAGTTAGAGTGCGCACACGATGCAGGGACCGCAAGCCGAGAGATTCGTCGTCTTCAACCTGCGCCTGCTCGCGGTCACCTTTGCCGTCGTCGGCATCCTCTTCATCGCCGTCCCCAGCGGCGTGTTGGACGTGATCTCCGATGTCGGCGAATGGTTTGGCAACCACAGCCGCGCCCCGCACACGCAGGAGGACCTCTGGCTGGCGCTCGCCTTTGCCTACATGGTGGTGATCACCGGGATCTGCCTCGTCGCCCAGGCCGACCCGGTCCGGTACCGGCCGCTGCTGCTCGTCCTCGCCGCCGGCAAGACCGCCTCTTCGCTCGGCTCGCTCGCATTCTTCCTGATCGATGAACAGGTCTTCGTCTACCTGCTCAACTTCCTCGTCGACGGCTTCCTGGCGATCCTCGCCCTCTGGCTCTGGTCGTTGACGGGGCACATCGGCCGTCCCGCCGATCCTGGTTGACAGCGCCCGCCAGGGCTCTCGGCCGCTGAGCAGCGCACCCTGAGCGCGATCTGCGCGGCAATGGCGCCGGGCCTCGACGGCCTGCCGGCGGCCGAGCGCGATGTCGACGTCGCCGGGCCAGTCACCGAGTTCCTGCGCTCGCTCTCGCCCCGCACCCTGCTCGGGCTGCGCCTGGGGCTGTTCGCCTTCGAGTGGTCACCCTTCCCCTGGCGCTTCAGCCGCCTCGACTCCGAGGCCGCGGAAGATTTCCTCGCCCGGCTGGAGAGGTCGCGCTTCCCGCTCCACCACGACCTGCTGCTGCTGGCCAAGGCTCTTTCCACCCTCGGCTACGCGGTGGCGCCGGCGGTGGAAGCGAGGGTCGGAGCCGAAATCGGCTGCGCCCTCGCCGACGGCTCATTGCCCGAGCCCGCCGGGTCGCTCGGCGACACCGAGGCGCGCGGCGAGGGCGAGGAATGCGACGTGGTGATCGTCGGCTCGGGCGCCGGCGGCGCAGTCGCGGCGGCGACGCTGGCCGAGGCCGGGCTCGACGTGCTGGTGCTGGAGGCCGGGAGCCACTACAACCGCGACAGCTATCCCGCCGACCACCTGGAGGCGATCGCCGGTATCTATCGCGAGGCCGGTCTGACGATCGCCTCCGGGCAACCGCCGATCCCGGTACCGGTGGCGAAAGTCGTCGGTGGGACCACGGTGATCAACTCAGGCACCTGCTTCCGCGCCCCCACGCCGGTGCTGGAGGACTGGCAGACCAGGTACGGCGTCTCCTGGGCCGGCGAGCTCGATACCGACTACGCCGAGGCGGAGGATTTCCTCCGCGTCACCCAGCTCGACCCCGAGCAGATGGGCCGCAACGGCCAGCTGGCGATGGAGGGCGCGGCGGCACTCGGCGCCAGCGCCGGCCCGATCAGCCGCAACGCCGGCAACTGCGTCCAGTGCAGCTCCTGTCCCTTCGGCTGCGCGATCGACGCCAAGCGCGGCATGCACGTCAGCTACCTCCCCCGCGCCGTCGCCGCCGGGGCGCGGGTGCGGGCGCGGGTCGAGGCGCAGCGGGTGCTGGTCGAGGACGGGCGCGCGGTCGGCGTCGCCTGCTCGGCCCGTGATGCGCAGGGACGCAGCCGCCCCTTCACGGTGCGGGCGCGGCGGGCGGTGATCGCCGCCGGCGGCGCCCTCGGTACCCCGGAGCTGCTGCTGCGCTCCGGCCTCGGCAGCCCCCAGGTCGGCCGCAACCTCCATATCCACCCCGCCTGCTGGGTCGGCGCCCACTACGAGGAGGAGGTGCGCGGCTGGGAGGGCGTGATGCAGAGCTTCTACGTCGATCAGTGGGAGCCGCAGGGCGTCCTGCTGGAGGCGACCTTCACCCCGCTTGCCTTCGGCGGCGCCTGGCTGCTGGGCACGGGCCGCGAGCACCAGCGGGCGCTGCTGGAGTTCGGCCACGTCGGCTCTATCGGCGTCCACCTCTCCGACCGCTCCACCGGCCGGGTCGGCCTCGCCAACGGAGGCGCGATCCGCGCCTCCTACAAGCTGACCCTAGACGACGCAGACCGCATCGCCTTCGGCATCGCCCGCGCCGCCGAAGTCCACTTCGCCGCCGGTGCCGTCGAGGTCTATCCGAACATCGCCCGCTTCGGGGCGCTGAAGCCGGGTGACCTGCCCCAGTTCGAGGCGGCCCGGCTGAAAGCCTCCGAGCTGCGGCTGGAGGCCTTCCACCCGATGGGCACGGCGCGAATCGCCCCCGACCCGCGCGATGGCGCCTGCGCAGCCGACGGCTCCGTCTACGGAACCCGCGACCTCTACGTTGCCGACGCCTCGCTCTTTCCCACGTCAGTGGGCGTCAACCCGATGATGACCATCATCGCCTTCGCCAAGCAAATCGCCCGCGGAATCGCCGGCGATGACACCGTCAGCCGGTCGGCGGTGGCGGGGGCGGAGGAGGCGGTGGCGTAGATGACCCTGGGGGTGGTGGTGGCGGTGGTGGCGTCGCCGCCGGTGGCTGTAGCGGCGTGTCGCCGGGAGCGCCAGGGCCGCCATGTCCGTGTCCGCCGCCGCCGCCGAGTCGGTCGCCGACGTCGCCGAAGGTGACGCCTTCTTCCTGCATCGCTCGGTAGCCGCCATAGGCGATTCCTGCGGCCGCGATCAAGCCAAGAAAGATCCCCACTTCGGGGCTGACGTCGATCCCCGAGACACCGGAATCGGGTGGGCTGATGATCCGATACAGGATCAATAGGAAGGAGATTGCGCCGAGAACCGACACCACCGCATTCATCGAGATCGCCGGCTCGAAGATCGCATCGCTGAGACGGACCACGGCCACCCCGACCGCAGCGACGATCGCGATCAAGAGGATGATCGGGATTACATCGAGCGCGTCCCAGGCACTGCCGCCGACGCTGATGGTGACGAAGCCGTTCGAAGCGCTGGCGCTGAACCAATCGAAGAACATGAAAATGAAGAGAAGGAGGGCCGATATGCCGGCGATCTTCTCCCCCATGCTCAGCCTGTCCACGTCCATCTCGATCCTCCTCCTAGCTGGTCGGTAATTCGACACTACACCCGACGTAAGCGGGAAAAGTGAAGTTCTGCCCGTGCGTCCTAGAAGGCTTGGCGAACCCCGGTCGAATTTGGGGCAATAGACAGATTGCATGTCGCCGCTTCGCGAACATTCGCCCGGAGAGCGACCGGCCCCCTCCACCACAGTGCCCCCGCAGACGCCCCTTGGGAATACATATCGCTGGGAGCCCGGGTGATCCTCTTCACGTTTTGCGCCGCTGGCCCAACCCCGATCTCGGACGACTGGCGGCGATCCAGCCAGGTAGGCGAGTGAAGAGGGTCACCCGTTGCTCCCTACCGAATGCGGCCCGAGCCTTCTAGGCGGGCGCGGCGATGCGCATGCGGGCCGCTTTGAGAGTGTTCGAAAGCAACATTGCGATCGTCATCGGCCCGACGCCGCCCGGGACCGGCGTGATCGCCGCAGCGACCTCGGCCGCTGCCTCGTAATCGACGTCGCCGCAGATCCCCTCCTCGAGCCGATTGACGCCAACGTCGATCACCACCGCTCCCGGCTTGATCGCCTCGGCGCCGAGCAGCCGCGGTACCCCAGCGGCGGCGACGAGCACGTCGGCCCGCCGGCAGACTTCGTCGAGATCACGGGTGCGGGAGTGGCACATGGTGACGGTGGCGTTCCGGGCCAGCAGCAGGCGCGCAACCGGCACCCCGACCAGCTTCGAGCGGCCGACGACCACCGCCTCAGCCCCCTCCAGCTCAACCCCCTCGTGGTCGAGCAGCTCGATCACTCCGGACGGCGTGCACGGCACCAGCCCGGGCGACCCGTGGGCGAGCAGGCCGGCGTTGACCGGCGTCAGCCCATCGACGTCCTTGCGCGGGTCGATCGCAGCGACGATCGCATCCTCGCCGATCTGGGCGGGGAGCGGCAACTGAACGAGGATGCCGTCGACCTCGTCGTCCTCGTTCAGCTCGCGCACCAGGTCGAGCAGCTCCTCCTCGCGGATCGAGGCGTCGGGTTCGTGGTGGATCGAGCGCATCCCGACCTCCTCGGTATTGCGCCGCTTCATCGCGACGTAGATCTGGGAAGCCGAATCCTCGCCGACCAGCACCGTCGCCAATCCGGGCACCCGTCCGTGCTCCTCGCGGTAGGCGTCGACGTCGACCTTGACCCGCTCGCGAACCGTCGCCGCAACCGCTTTGCCGTCGATCACCCGCGCTGCCATCGCTACCTCCTCCGGATCGGTGCGTAATCGGCCATCAGCTTGCGCTCGCCGCCGTCGCCGGCGAAGCGGACGACGATCACCCCGCCCGGCTCGACCCCGGTCACGACCCCGTCGCCGAAGCTGGCGTGGACGACGTCGTCGCCGGTCTGCAGTTCCAGCGCCGGCCCCGGGTCGACCGGTTGCGCCGGCGTCACCGCGCCCGCGGCCGGCGTCCCCCAAGCCGTCCCCAGGCTCTGCGCCGCGGTCGAGTGGCGTTCGGTCAACTCGACCGGCAGCTCGTCGATGAAGCGCGAGGGCAGGTTGCGCTCGGAGCGGCCGAACAGCTGCCGTTCGCGCGCCCAGGTCATGTACAGGCGCTTGCGGGCGCGGGTGATGGCGACGTAGCAGAGGCGGCGCTCCTCCTCTTCGCCGCCCTCCTCCAGCGCCCGCATGTGCGGGAAGGCGCCGTCCTCGCAGCCGACGATGAAGACCGTGTCGTACTCGAGCCCCTTGGCGTTGTGCAGGGTCATCAGCGTCACCAGTCCGCCCTCGGAGGCGAGGCCGTCCTGCTCGGTGTAGAGGGAGATCTGCTGCAGGTACTCCTCCAGCGGCGCGATTTCGCTCTCCCCCTCGCGTTCGCGCTCGAGGTCGAACTCGGCGGCGCCGGCGACCA
>JBQCCT010000187.1:0-11409 GCA_051961955.1 Solirubrobacterales bacterium | reverse complement strand
TGGGGGTTAACCGGCGCCCGTTCCCGTCCGAGCCGGCCGCAAATCTGGAAGGCCATGCAAGGAGCGCGTAGATGTATCTGAGGTCGATCTCGATGAAGGGGTTCAAGTCCTTCCCCGAGCGCACGACCCTGGAGTTCTCTCCGGGCGTCAGCGTCATCGTCGGTCCCAATGGCTCGGGCAAGAGCAACATCACCGACGCCGTGCTCTGGGCGCTGGGCGAGCAGAGCCCGGGGGCGATCCGCGGCGCCTCGATGCAGGACGTGATCTCCGCCGGCGGCAAAGGGATCGGCCAGCGCAACGCGGCCGAGGTCGAGGTCGTGATCGACAACTCCGACGGCCGTGCCGCGACCGAGTTCTCCGAGATCGCGGTCGAACGGCGGCTCGACCGCAGCGGCGACAGCGGCTACCGGATGAACGGCGCCCGCGCCCGCCTCGTCGACGTCACCGACGTCCTCTCCGACACCAACCTCGGGCGCGAGATGCACTCGGTGATCAGCCAGGGGCGGGTGGAGACGATCGTCCACTCGAAGCCGCGCGAGCGCCGGCTCCTGGTCGAGGAGGCGGCGGGGCTGGGCAAGCACCGCAAGCGGCGCCGCCGGGCCGAGCTGAAGCTGCGCGCCGCCCGCGACAACCTCGACCGTGCCCTCGACGTCGAGCGCGAGGCGCGGGCACGGCTGCGGCCGCTGAAGCGCCAGGCGCAGGCGGCCGAGCTGGGGGCGCGGATCGAACGCGAGGAACTGGGGCTGCGGGCGCAGCTGGTCTCCGAGGAGCTGCGCTTTGGCGCCGACCGCGCCGCCGCGGCGGAAACGGCGGCGGCGAAGGCTCGCGGGGTGCGGGGGAAGCTGGAGGAACGGCTGGCCGAGGTCGCCAAGCGCCGCCTCGCGGCCGAGGAGCGCTTCGCCGCCCGCGATCGCGAGCGCACCCAGGCCTGGGGCCTGTTGACCAAGCTGCGTGGCGATCAGGAGAAAGTCGCGGTGCGGGTTGCCAACCTCTCCAGCCGGGAGGCCGAGCTGGAGGTGGGGCTGGAGCGGCTGCGGACCGAGCTCGGGCCGCTGACGCTCGACGTCGGGCCGGGCTCCACCCCCGGCGAGCGGGTGCGCAAGCTGGAGGAGGAGCTGGGCGAGATCGACGCCGGCCTGCGCACGGCGACGGACGGCCTCGACATTGCCCGCTCCGCCGACGCCGCCGAGGCGGCCCGCGAGGCGGCGCTGGGCGACGTCCGCGCCGGCGCCGAGCGCGCCTCCCGCCACGCCAAACGCGCCGAGGGTCTGCTCGGCGAGCGGCACCGCGAGCGGATGCGGGCGAGGCTGGCCGCCGGCGAGGCGCTGCTCGATGACGTCCGCTCGGCGCTGAAGGGCGCCGAAGCGGCCGGGGCGGCGATCCGTGCCCGGGTCGAGCGGATCGAGACCAAGGTCGTCGGCGGCAAGGACGACGGCGACGAGATCGCCGAGGAGCTACGGAACTGCTCGAAGCAGGAGTTCGAGCTGCAGGCGCAGATGAAGGAGACCTCCGATGAGCTGACCCGGGCCGAGGTCGAGGCCGCCCACCTCGGCGATCGCCGGGCCGAGGCCGAGCGGGAGCTGGCCTCGATCGCCGAGCGGCTGGGGGAGGAGATCCCGCCCGCCGAGGCGGCGCTGAGCGAGGGGGCGCGGGCGGAGATCGACAAGCGGCTGGAGCGGCTGGAGCGGCGCCGTGCTCAGATCGGCCCGGTCAACTCGCTGGCCGAGCAGGAGTACGAGGAGGCGTGCGAGCACGTCGAGTCGCTGCAGACCCAGCGCGAGGACATCGAGCGGGGGATGCGCGAGCTGGAGTCGCTGATCCGCGACATCGACGAGGAGATCGAGCGCGCTTTCGAGGAGACCTTCGAGGCGACTGCGAAGAACTTCGAGGAGATGGTCGCCCACCTCTTCCCGGGCGGCCGCGGCCGCCTGCGCCGGGTCAGCCTGCGCCCCGTGCGCGACGACGAGCGTCCCGCCGGCGAGCAGGAGACCCCGACCGACACCGAACCAGAACCCGAGGAGGAGGAAGAGCAGCGCGACGAGCTCGGGGTCGAGATCGAGGTCACCCCGGCCGGCAAGCAGACGCGGAAACTCTCGCTGCTCTCCGGCGGCGAGAAGTCGCTGGTAGCGCTGGCCTTCGTCTTCGCCGTCTTCCTCGCCCGCCCTTGCCCCTTCTACATCCTGGACGAGGTCGAGGCCGCCCTCGACGACGCCAATATCGATCGCTTCCTGCAGTTGATCCGCCGCTTCTCCGACCGCGCCCAGTTCGTCATCGTCACCCATCAGAAACGGACGATGGACGCCGCCGACGTCCTCTACGGCGTCAGCATGGGCGGCGACGGCGTCACCAAAGTCGTCTCCCGCCGCCTCCCGCGCGACATCGCCGAGGAAGACGGCAACGACGAGGGCGAGCCACCGGGCCTCTCGGCGGTCGCTTGACGATGGCGAGTTGACCTCGCTATAGGCAGGCAAACTCGCCAATCGTTGAGTTCACTACCTTTCCTGCAATGTCTACGACCTGGCAGGAGATCGTTGACCTTGGGGCGCGGAGTCCCGTAGCGGTAGCTACTGCGGAGGGAGAGGCGCCTGACCAGCGGCGGGGGGTGTTTCGGCGGCTGCGGGAGAGCCTTTCGAAAAGCCGGCAGGCGCTGCAGGAGGAGATCTCGGCCAGTCTCTTCGACCGCATCGACGACGAGACCTGGGAGCTGCTGGAGGAGGCACTGATCCTCGCCGATGTTGGCGCCCCGACCACCGCGGCGGTGGTGGAGCGGTTGGAGCAGGAAGTCCAGTCGGGAGCCGTGCCGATGGACGGCGTCGCCGTCCGCGATCGCCTGATCGAGATCCTCGCCGAGGTCGCCGGCACCGCGAGGGCGCCGATCGACCTCAGCGCCGAGCCGGCGATTCTGATGATGGTCGGCGTCAACGGCACCGGCAAGACGACGACGATCGGCAAGGTCGCCTGGCACCTGAGCAAGGAGATGGGCCTCTCGGTGGTGTTGGCCGCCGCCGACACCTACCGCGCCGCCGCCGCCGAGCAGCTCGAAACCTGGGCCGAGCGCGCCGGTGCCGAGCTGGTCCGCGGCGAAGAGGGGTCCGACCCGGGTGCGGTCGCCTACGACGCGATCAACGCCGCCCGCGCCCGCGGGGCCGACGTGGTCATCGTCGACACCGCCGGTCGCCTCCACACCCAGAACAACCTGATGGAGGAGCTGGCGAAGGTGCGCCGGGTGATCCAGAAGCAGATCCCCGAGGCCCCGCACGAGACGCTGATCTCGATCGACGCCACCACCGGCCAGAACGGCCTGCGCCAGGCCAAGGTCTTCTCCGAGGCGGTCGAGGTCGACGGCGTCGTCCTCACCAAGCTCGACGGCACCGCCAGGGGCGGCATCGCCCTCGCGATCGCCTCCGAACTGGAGATCCCGGTGAAGCTGATCGGCGTCGGCGAGACCCTCGAGGACCTGCGCCCCTTCGACCCCGGCGACTACGCCAACGCCCTGCTCGCCGAGTAGCGGCGTTCGTCCTTCGTTCGCCGTGCGCGGAACAAAGGACGAACGCCGTAAGCTGACTCGACATGTTCGACCAGCTCTCCGAACGTTTGCAGTCGACCCTCTCCGAGGTCCGCTCGCGCGGGAAGCTGAGCGAGTCCGATGTCGATTCGGCGATGCGGGAGATCCGCCTCGCCCTGCTTGAGGCGGACGTCAACTTCAAAGTCGTCAAAGCCTTTACGAAGACGCTGAAAGAGCGCTGCCTCGGCTCCGAGGTGCTGGAGAGCCTCGATCCGGGCCAGCAGGTGGTGAAGATCGTCGACGAGGAGCTGGCATCGCTGATGGGCGGGACCGGCTCGGAGTTGGCGATGGCCTCCAGCGGCCCGACCGTGATCCTGATGGCCGGCCTGCAGGGCTCCGGCAAGACGACCGCCTGCGCCAAGCTCGCCCAGTTCTTCGGCAAACAGGGCAAAGACGTGGCACTCGCCGCCTGCGACGTCTACCGCCCCGCCGCGGTCGAGCAGCTGGTGACGATGGGCAAGCGCGCCGGTGCCCATGTCTACGAGCGCGGCACCGAGGCCGACCCGGTCGATATCGCCTCCTGGGCGCTCAACGAAGCCCGCGCCGAGCGCCGCGACGTGCTGGTCGTCGACACCGCCGGTCGCCTCCACATCGACCAAGATCTGATGGAGGAGCTGGCGCGGATCCGCAAACAGACCCGCCCCCACGACGTCCTCCTCGTCGTCGACGCGATGACCGGCCAGGACGCCGTCGGCGTCGCCGAATCCTTCGCCGAGGTCGCCGAGTTCGACGGCGTCGTGATGACCAAGCTCGACGGCGATGCCCGCGGCGGCGCCGCGCTCTCGGTCAAGGCCGTCACCGGCAAGCCGATCCTCTTCGCCTCGACCGGGGAGAAGATCGAGGACTTCGACAAGTTCCACCCCGACCGCATGGCCCAGCGCATCCTCGGCATGGGCGACGTGCTCAGCCTGATCGAGAAAGCCGAGCAGCAGGTCGACGAGAAGGAAGCCGAGGAACTGCAGGAGAAAATGCGGCGTGACCAGTTCACGCTGGACGACTTCCTCACGCAGATGAAGCAGCTCCGCAAAATGGGGCCGCTGAGCGGGATCATCGGGATGCTGCCGGGGATGGGGGCGATGAAGCAGCTGAAGAACGCGCCGATCGACGAAGGCGAGCTCGACCGGGTCGAGGCGATGATCCTCTCGATGACGCCCCAGGAGCGCTCCAATCCAGGGCTCATCAACGGCTCCCGCCGCAAACGGATCGCCAACGGCTCCGGGACCAAGGTTCAGCAGGTCAACCAGCTGGTCAAGCAATTCGACCAGATGAAAGTGATGATGAAATCGATGGCCAACGGGCAGATGCCGACGCCGCAGCAGATGGCCCGGCTGGCGGGCGGTAACCAGCGCGCACCGCGTCCCAAGATGCGAAGACGCTAATCTGCCCGACCCTATGGCAGTCCGAATCAGACTTAGACGCGTGGGTTCGAAGAAGAACCCGATCTGGCGCATCGTCGTCGCCGACAAACGCTCGCCGCGCGACGGGCGCACGATCGAGACGATCGGCCAGTACAACCCGCAGACCGAGCCCTCGACGATCGTGATCGACGAGGAGCGCGCGCGCCACTGGCTCGAGCACGGCGCCCAGCCGTCGGAGACGGTGGCGGGCCTGCTGCGCACCAAGGGCATCAAAGCCTCCGGCAGCTAGATGACGGAGCTGCTCGAGTTCCTCGTCAAGGCCCTCGTTGAGGAGCCGGAGGCGGTCGTGGTCGAGGAGCTGGAGGAGGACGGCGACCTCGTCTACGAGATCAGCGTCGCCGAGAGTGACCTCGGCCGCGTGATCGGCAAAGGGGGCAGGATCGCGAACGCGATCCGAACGATCGCCAAGGCGGCCGCGGTGCGGATCGACCGGCGCGTGATCGTCGACATCCTCGACTGAAGACGTTCTGCCGATCTCAGACCCGACCATCTAGAGTCGCCGCGTGCGACTCGACGTCTTCACCCTCTTCCCGGAGGCCTTCGACTGGTTCCGGACGCAGCGCTCAGTGCAGAACGCGCTGCGCGAAGGCAACGAGCTCCGCCTCTTCAACTACCGCGATTCGACCCCGCTCAGCGCCGGCCAAGTGGACGACTCGCCCTACGGCGGCGGGGCGGGGATGGTGCTGCGGGTCGACGTCGTCGATGCGGCGCTGCAGGCCGTCTACGGCGAGGATCCGCGGCCGCGTGTTGTCCTGCTCTCGCCGACGGGGCCGGTGCTGAGCGACCCGATCGCCGATGAACTGGTCGCCGAGCCGCACGTGGCCCTGCTCTGCGGCCGCTACGAGGGATTCGACGACCGCGTCCACCAGCATCTCGCCGACGACGAACTCTCAATCGGCCGCTACGTCCTGGCCGGCGGCGAGCTGCCGGCGATGGTTGTCGCCGACGTGTTGATGCGCAAGCTCCCCGGCGCTCTCGGGCATGAGGACTCGGCGGTCGAGGAGTCCGTCAGCCACGCCCTGGAGGGGATGCCCGAGTACCCGCACTTCACGCGTCCGCCCGACTACCGTGGGTGGGAAGTGCCGGAGGTACTGCTCTCCGGCGATCACGAGAAGGTGAGCCGGTGGCGACTGGAACAGAGCCGCAAGCGCGCGAAGGAATACGACTCGCGCGATTCTTAGCCCACCGCGAACCGCGCTTAAGGCCGGGCTTAGGGGCTTTGGGCTACCATTCCGCGACCGCGCGGCTCCCGCAACTGGGTCCGGCGGTTTTTTCTCGTCAGATGAGCTCCGTAATCGACAGCATCGAGCGCGCCCAGCTGAAGCAGGGCCTGCCCAATTTCGCCCCTGGTGATCGTGTCCGCGTTCACTTCCAGGTGATCGAGGGCAGCCGCAAACGGACCCAGGTCTTCGAGGGGGTGGTAATCCGGCGCCAGGGCTCTGGTGTGCGCGAGACCTTCACTGTGCGCAAGCAGTCATTCGGCGTCGGCGTCGAGCGGACCTTCCCCCTGCACTCGCCGAAGATCGAGAAACTCGAGGTGGCGGCGCGCGGGGACGTGCGACGGGCGAAGCTTTACTACCTCCGCGGCCGCATTGGCAAGGCCGCGCGCGTCGCCGAGCGGCGCTGGGGCATCGACGACGATGTCGTCGCGGCGCCCGCAGCAGCGTCGTCGCAATCGACTGCTGTCGACGCTGAGGGTGTCAGCCAGGAGGAGGCTGAGACGGTCGCCGCACCGGTTGAGACCGAGGGTGGCGAGGAGGCCACCGAGGACACCACTGAGGCCAAGGCCACGGCTGACAGCGAGGAGGCTGAGGCCAAGGCCGAGGAGGCGCCTGAGCCTGAGGCCGCAGCGGAGCCCGAGGCGGCGGCAGAGGCTGATACGGGGGCGGAAACGGACGCAGATGCGGCCGAGGCCGGGGAGACCGAGGACACTTCAGCGCCTGAAGACGCCGAGGACGAGGAGCCGGCAGCGGCCGGCGACTCCGACGAGGACTCGGCGAACTGAAACGCCTGATCCCGAAGCCGAAGACCAAAGGCGGCGGGCTCATCGAGTTAGCCGTCATCGTTGCGCTGGCCTTGGGCCTGGCGCTGGCGATCCAGGCTTGGATCGTCAAGCCCTACCAGATCCCTTCTGAATCGATGGAGCCGACGCTCGACGTCGGCCAGCGGGTCCTGGTCAACCGCTTCATTTATCACTTCCACGATCCGCATATCGGCGACATCGTCGTCTTCCATCCGCCGGTTGGCGCTGAACACGGCAACGCCACCTGTGGGATCACGATCAAAGGCCAACAGCCGAACGAAGTCGGGATGCCCTGCCCGAAGCCGACCAGCGAAGAGTCGAGTGAAAACTTCATCAAGCGGATCGTCGCCGGTCCGGGGGACACGCTTTCGATCAAAGAAGGGCACCCGGTGGTCAACGGGGTCGAGAAGAAAGACGAGCCCTACATCAACCCCTGTAATGCCGAACCCGATGTCTGCGAATTGCCGAAAACCATCACCATTCCGCCGGACCATTACTTCATGATGGGCGACAACCGTGGCGCAAGCGACGACAGCCGCTTCTGGGGACCCGTCCCCAAGGAATGGATCATCGGAGAGGCCTTTGCCACCTACTGGCCCCCCGACCGGATCGGCACCCTCTAAAGGCACCAGGGGGAAGACGCATCGTCGCCGGCTGGCGCGCAGCCGCCGCCTGTTCGCCTTCGACCGCGGCTTGGGGAGTCGCTACGTGGCCGGCGCCGATGAGGCCGGGCGCGGCTGCTTAGCCGGGCCGCTGGTCGCCGCCGCGGTGCTGATCGACTACGAGGCGCTCCCGCACTCCGACCGCCGCGCCCTCAGCGGCCTGCACGACTCCAAGCAGATGACCGAGGAGCGGCGGATGGAGATGTATCCGTGCGTGCTGCGGGCGGCTGCGCGGGTGAGCGTGGTAGTGCGCTGCGCCGCCGGGATCGACCGCCGTGGCCTGCACGTGACCAACATCGAAGCGCTCTCGCTGGCGCTGGAGCGGCTGGCGCCGGACAGGGAGGCGATCTGCCTCGTCGACGGCTTTCGGCTGCCGCGTTGCGAGGTCCCGCATCGGCCGGTGATCCAGGGCGATGGCACCAGCGCCGCGATCGCCGCCGCCTCAGTCGTCGCCAAGGTCACCCGCGACCGCTACATGCGCGAGGTCGCTGCCCAGCACCCCGGCTGGGGCTTCGATGAGCACGTCGGTTACTCGACCCCCGAGCACCGCCAGGCGATTGAGGAACTGGGGATCTCACCCCTGCATCGGCGTTCGTTCCAGTCGGTTGCCTACTCGCAGTTGGAGCTTGGCTAGAAGGCGCCCTCAACGTAGTCAACGTGAACCGCGCGGTCGTAGCGGTCGAGGGTGACGCCGACGGCGTCGAAGCGAATGTCGTCAAACGATGGGAAGTCGCGTCGTTCAGCCATCCAGGCGGTAGCGAGGCGCCGGACCTTGCGCTGCTTGGTGAAGTTGATCGCGAGGATCGGCCTCTCGGGGCCAAAGCTAGTGTCGAGGCGGGCGCCCTTGACCTCGATGAAGACGAGGACGCGCCCGTCGAGAGCGACGATGTCGAGCTCGCCGTAGCGGGTGCGGGCATTGCGTTCGACGATCTCCCAGCCTTTGGCGGCGAGGCGGTTGGCGACGAAGTCCTCGGCGATCTGGCCGGTGGCGCGGCGGGCGTCGGTCATACCTCTCTAAGGCTCGAGACGGCCGAACTCTCCCCCCTGAGGGCAAAAGTTTCAAAGGCTTGAGAGAGCGGGCACGCAAATTTTCCGAACTGCGCACCACTCGTGCGACCTGACGCCTTAGCGTCGTCCCCGTGCTCGCCACGGCCAGAACCTTCACCCTCGACGGCATCTCCGCCCGCCCGGTGCGGGTGGAGGTGGACGTCCATCGCGGCCTGCCGAACTTCACGATCGTCGGGCTGCCCGACGCCGCGGTACGGGAGGCGCGGGAGCGGGTGCGGGCGGCGCTGGTCAACTGCGGCTTCGAGTTCCCGCTGCGCCGGATCGTCGTCAACCTTGCGCCGGCGAGCCTACGCAAGGCCGGGCCGGGGATGGATCTGGCGATCGCAGCGGCGCTGCTGTGCGCCGCGGGAGAGTTGGAGTGGGATGGACTGGCGCGAGTGGCGCTGGTGGGGGAGTTGGCGCTGGACGGCTCGACGCGGCCGGTACAGGGAGCATTGGCGATGGCGGAGGCAGCGGGTGAGGGTGGGGCGGAGACGATCGTGCTCCCGGCGGAGAACGGGGCGGAGGCGGCGCTGGTTGAGGGAGTTGGCGTGGTGGCGATCGAGACGCTAGGGCAGTTGCCGGGCTTGGTGACGGGCGAGTGGGACCCGCCGCGGCCCGAGCCGCTGCCACCGCGGCTGGACACCGCCCCCGGCGCGCCGGACCTCGCCGACCTACGCGGCCAGCCGTACCTGCGCCACGCGCTCGAGGTTGCCGCGGCCGGCTCCCACAGTCTGCTGATGGTCGGGCCGCCAGGTGCCGGCAAGTCGCTGGCGGCAAGCCGCCTGCCTTCGATCCTGCCCCCGCTCGCGCCCACCGAGGCGCTGGAGGTGGCGCGGATCGCCAGCGCCTGCGGCCGCCTGGGCAGAGAGCTTCCCGGCGCCCGCCCCTTCCGTGCGCCGCATCACACGGTTAGCGCTGCGGGGTTGATCGGCGGCGCGAAAACCCTGCACCCCGGGGAGCTGACGATGGCTCATCGCGGCGTCCTCTTTCTCGATGAGCTCTGCGAGTTCAAGCGCGACGCGCTGGAGGCATTGCGGGCGCCACTTGAGTCGGGGGAAGTCTCGATCGCCCGCGCCAGCGGCCAGCGCAGCCTGCCCTGTCGCTTCATGCTTGTTGCCGCCGCGAACCCCTGCCCTTGCGGCCGTGGTGAGGTCGACCCTGACTGCACCTGCGCCCCCTTTGACGTCCAGCGCTACCAGGGCAAGCTGAGCGGAGCGCTGGCCGACCGGATCGACATCCTCGCCGCGGTGCGCCAGCCGAGCGCGGAGGAGATTGGCGGCGCCGCCGGCGAGCCGTCGGCGGCGGTGCGGGAGCGGGTCTGCGGGGCGCGGGAGCGGCAAGAATTCCGCCTCGGTCCGGGCCGCTGCAACGCGGAGATGACGCCGGCGGAGGCCCGAGCCTGCAGGTTGAGCACGGCGGCGGGAGCGTTGCTCGCCGACCTCTACGCGCGGCAGCGGCTCAGCGGCCGCGCCCACGATCGGGCGCTGCGGCTGGCGCAGACGATCGCCGACCTCGCGGGCATCGAGGAGATCGGCGAGGAGCAGATGGCTCAGGCGCTGCAACTGCGGAGGCGCGACCATGGCTGAGGGCGCCTGTATCGAGTGCCTGCGCCGCTCCTGGCTGCTGGCGTCGCTCGGCCCCTACGTCGAGAAGGTCGCGACGGGGGAGGTGGGCCGGCGCTCGCCGGAACTGCTGCGGCTCTCAAACGAGGACTTGGTTGAGGTCGCCGCTCCCAAGGTCGGGGCTCAACTGCTGGGGCGAATCGCCGCGCTCTCGGAGGAGCGCCTGGTTGAAGAGCTACTGCTGGCGGAGTGCTGGGCTTGCTGCCGCCACGGTGAGCTCTACCCGGACTCGCTGCGCGACGCTGCCGACGCCCCCTGGGCGCTGATCGGTCGCGGCAACCCGGCGCTGCTCGACAGGCTCGAGCCCTACGAAGCGGTGACGATCGTCGGTGCTCGCCGAGCCACCGCCTATGGCCGCGAGATCGCCCGTGAGCTGGGGCGGGAACTGGCGAGCGCGGGAATGACGGTTGTCAGCGGCCTCGCCTTCGGCATCGACGGCTGCGCCCACCGCGGAGCCCTCGATGCCGGCCGCACGATCGCCGTCCTCGGCTGCGGTCCGGACATCGCCTATCCCGCCTCGCATCGCTCGCTCTGGCGTCGGATCTGTGAAACCGGCCTCGTCCTTTCCGAGTTCCCGCCCGCGGCGACTCCCTGGCGCTGGACCTTTCCCGCCCGCAACCGGATCATGGCCGCCCTGGCCGGGATGACTGTTGTCATCGAGGCCGCCGCCCGCTCCGGCTCTCTGATCACCACCGACCTAGCCGCCGACCTGGGTCGCGATCTCGGCGCCGTCCCCGGCCCCGTCACTTCCCGCGCCTCGGCCGGCCCCAACGCCCGCCTGGCCGGCGGCGCCTGCGTCATCCGCGACGCCCAGGACGTCCTCGACGCCATGCTCGGCCCCGGCCACAAGCAGATCGAGCAATCCACTCCGACCCTCAACCCCGACCTGGAAGCCGCTCTGATCGCCGTCGAGTCCGGCCACTCCAGCTGCGACGCCGTGGCCACCGCCACCGGTCTCCCAGGTCCAGCCGCCGCTGCGGCTCTGTCCCGCCTCGAGCTCCTCGGCTACCTCACCTGCTCCAGCCTCGGCACCTACTCGCGGACGCTCGCGCCTGCCTCCTCGGGATTC
>JBQCCT010000186.1:0-5391 GCA_051961955.1 Solirubrobacterales bacterium | reverse complement strand
AGTACTCCTTCGCCAGCTCGACCGCCT
Source organism: Solirubrobacterales bacterium (assembly GCA_051961955.1). Taxonomy (GTDB): domain Bacteria; phylum Actinomycetota; class Thermoleophilia; order Solirubrobacterales; family 70-9; genus VAYN01. The sequence goes on along the minus strand of JBQCCT010000186.1, from coordinate 5,364 downwards.
CGTTGATTGCGACCTCGGCCGGGGTATCGGTGAATTCCATCTCGTACAGCGCCGTCCGCATCACGTTCATGTCGAGCGATGCGATTCGGTCCACCGTCCAGCCCTTGGCGTGGTCGGCGATGAGGTCATCGAGCTCTTCACGATGGTGGTCCACGCCCTCAGCCAACTCCCGCGTCAACGGTCGCGCCTCGCCCAAGAGCTCCTCCAACGGCCGCCCGGTCACGTCACGCTGGTAGTTGGCGAAGACGGCGTCTCGCCGCTGGTCCGATCTGCGCATGCGTTCATTCTGTCAGCGCCCAGCGGCGGGGAATCAGGCGCGGGAGATGTACTCGCCGTTGCGCGTGTCGACCCGTACCGTCTCCCCCTCCTCGATGAAGAGCGGCACCTGGATCACCACGCCGGTCTCCAGGGTGACCGGCTTGCTGCCGCCGCCGGAGGAGGTGTCACCTTTAAGGCCTGGATCGGCCTGGGTGACTTTGAGGTCGATCGCGCTCGGGACTCCGATGTCGCTGGGCTGTTCATCGACGAAGAGCACGTCAACCTCGCCGTTCGGCAGCACCCACTTCATTGCATCCCCGAGCGAGCCTTTAGGGATTTCGATCTGGTCGTAGTCCTGCGTGTCCATGAAGACCGCCGCCTCGCCCGAGTCGTAGAGGTACTGCATCTTTTTCGATTCGGTCCGCACCGGGCGGAACTTCTCTCCCGCCCTGAACGTTTTGTCGATTACCGACCCGTCCTCGATCCGCCGCAGTTTCGTCCGCACAAACGCCCCGCCCTTCCCCGGCTTGACGTGCTGGAACTCAAGGATCTTCCAGATCTTCCCGTCGATCTCGATATGGATCCCGTTCTTGAACTGATTCGTCGAAATGGTCACGGCGGTGATCCTACGAGATTGACTTCAGCCGGCGGCGGCGAGGCGGCGGACGGCTTCCTCGGGGTCGCGGAAGACCTCGCCGCGGATCAGTTGGCCGTCGCTGACCTCCCAGATCCAGGCGACCGGCATGTCGCGGATGCCGAGCGCTCGGCTGCGGACGTAGACCCTCCCTCGCACCAGTAGGGAGCGGCCATGGCGCTCGACCACCTTCGGGTTGATCAGCAACTCATCCCAGGCGCGGTCGACATCCAGCAGGTACTCGGTCAAGCCTGCCGGACCGACATAGGGCGCGGTGCGGCCGACCTCCTCCGCCGTGCCAACCGGAAAGAACTCCATCCGCTCGTCGCAGAGCTCGACGATCGCCTCCTGATCGCGGCGGTTGAAGGCGGTGTAGAGGCGCTCGATCAGCTCCTGCTCGGCCTCCGGCGCAGGCTCGACCTCGGCGGAGGCGGGAGCGATGGCGACGATCGCGGCGTCATCCTCGAGCTCACCACCGGTGAACTCGTTCAGAGCGATCTCGATCTGCTGGGCGGCGCGGGAGCAGCTGTATACGCCCATCAGAGCGGCACGCAGCCGCTTCTCGCCGAAGCGGTCGTCTGAGCCCGTGGCCTCGGTGATGCCGTCAGTGACAACGACGAGCAGCTGCTCCGGCCCCACCGCTATCTCCTCGACGCGCCAGCCCTCTTCGGAGGAGGCGCCGAGGATCGGTGCCGGAGCGCCGGCCTCGACCACGGTGTTGCCGTCCACTAGCAGCGGCGGCGGGTGGCCGGCTACTGCGAGCCGCACCGGCCTCGTCTGGTCTTCGGCGATCGCCATCGCGGCGACGCTGCAGAGCGCGGTGCCCTGGCGGGAGAGCAGCTCCCGGTTCAGCGTCCTCAGCGCAACCACCGGGTCCCCGGTCAGGGCCGCCGCGGTACGCAGCGTGTAGCGGGCGTGGGCGGTGATAGCCGCCGCGTGGGCGCCGCGCCCGGTGACGTCGCCGATCACCACCATCCAGCCGCCGGCGATGCGGAAGGCATCGTAGAAATCGCCGCCGATCTCGTTCTCGGCCCCCGCCGGGCGGTACATCGCCGCCACCGACCAACCCGGGGTATGAGGCAGGGGCGGCGGCAGCAGGCCCCGCTGTAGCGTTGCGGCGATCTCCGCCCGTTCTCGCTCGCTGCGCTCGAGCTCCAGGAAGAGGCCGGCGTTGTCGAGGGCGACGGCAACTCGGCCCGCCAGCACGCTGGCGAAGTGGACGTCGTTGTCGCGCAGGTGGCGACCCGAGTGGCTGACGCCGTACGTCAGCATCCCCATCAGCCGGCCGCGAACCCGCAGCTCTACCGTCACTCCAGAGCGAATGCGCATGCTGCGCAGAAACTCGAAGTCCCCGTCGTCCTCGGCGACCGCCCGCAGGTCCTCGTCGCCGACGTATTCGAAGAAGATTGGCTCCTGCTGCTCCACCGTCCCCGCACTTGCCATCTGCTCCTGCAGGGCCGGGGTGCGCGCTGTCAGGCGCGCCTCGATCTCGTCGACGTCGGGGCCGCTGACCCGGACCGAGGCGCGGCGGACGCGGCCGTCCTCGACCAGGTCGATCGTGCAGAAGTCACTCAGCTCGGGAACGATGACGTCGGTGATCGCACCCAAAACCTCCTCCAGCGAACCGCTGGCTTCGGCGACCCGGGCGATTTCGTCGAGGATCTGGAAGCGCCGGTTGATCCGCCGCACCTGCACCACCGAGAGGATGGTGATAACCGCAGCCAACCCCACCACGACCAGGGCGATGGCGGCGGCCGAGATCATTCTGAGCCGGTGCTGGTGGTCAAGCTCGATGCGGTGCCGCCGGTGAGGACGCGGCGGACCAGAGAGGGAAAGAGGATGCGGGTGATCGCGGCAAGGGCGTAGGGGCGCGGGACGTAGCGCTCGGCCTTGCCGCCGGGGCCGGTCTCGTAGATCGCCTCGGCGACCTTCTCCGGTCTAGAGACGATCCAGCGGGTGAGGGCTTTCTCGCGCAGCTCGGTGGCCGGGAAGCCCTCGGTGCGGACGAAGCCGGGCAGGACGAGGCCGACGTGGACGTTGCTGGGCCTCTCCTCGGCATACAGCGAGTCTGACCAGCCGATCAGGGCGAACTTGCTGGCGCTGTAGGCGCCGGTGCGAGCGCGGGAAACGCGGCCGGCGGTGCTGGCGACGTTGACGATTGCGCTCGGAGCCGAGGCGCGGAGTAGTGGCAGCAGCGCCTCGGTGAGGCGGACCACTGCGTTGAAGTTGAGCTCCACGTGGCGGTGCACATTGGCGTAACCGCCCTCGGCGAAACTGGCGCGCCAGGCGGCCCCGGCGTTGTTGACAAGCAGATGCAGCGCGCCGCCGTGCTCGGCCTCGAGGTGGGCGCGGACGCGCTCCGGGGCCTCGGCGTCGGTGAGGTCGGCGGCGACGTAGGTGGTCCGGCAGGGCAGCGAGTCGGCCAGCTCGCGCAACCGCTCCTCACGCCGGGCAACGAGGACGAGCTCGGTCTCCGGCTCGCGAGCCAGCCGGATCGCGGTCGCTTCTCCGATCCCCGCCGACGCGCCCGTCACCAACGCCACGCTTCTCCCCCTCGTCATCGTGCCCACGCTAACCGATCCACCCCGAACTGCATCAAATTTCCGGCCTGCCAGGCCGGAAATTTGATGCAGTTCGATTTTCGGGGCTGCGAGGATGGACGAGTGGAGGGGTCGCCTGAAACGCATCGCTCGCGGCTGAGCGCCGTCCGCCGCGAGGGCGAGCGGGTGACGCCGCTGGAGCTCTTTTTCGACCTCGTCTTCGTCCTCGCGATCACCCAGTGCACGGCGCTGATGTCGCACGACCAGAGCTGGTCAGGCCTCGCCCAGGGGCTACTGATCCTCGGTGTGCTCTGGTGGGCTTGGACCGGCTACGCCTGGCTGACCAGCGTCATCGATCCCGAGGCCGAGGCGGTGCGCGGGGTGATGTTCGTGGCGATGGCGGCAATGCTGCTCGTCTCGATCTGCGTCCAGGAGGCCTTCGGCAGCCTCGCCCTCGCCTTCGCCCTTGGCATTGGCGTCTTTCGCACCGCCCACATCGCCCTCTTCATGCTCGCCGGTGCCGACGACGAGAACCTGAGGCGCTCGGTGATCGCCCTTGCCGTCAGCACCGCCATCGCCGTCGGCATCCTTGCCCTCGCCTCCCTCTTCGACGGCCTCGCCCAGGGAGCGCTCTGGGCGCTGGCGATCTTCCTCGACATGGCCGGCCCCTACTTCTTCGGCTCGGAGGGTTGGACGCTTGTTCCTGGCCACTTCGCGGAGCGCCACGGGCTGATCGTGATCATCGCGCTCGGCGAGAGCATCGTCGCGATCGGCGTCGGCGCTTCCGGCACCCTCGATCTTGGCATCGGCTCCGCCGCCGTGCTCGGCGTGTTCCTTGCTGCTGCGCTCTGGTGGACCTACTTCGACGTAGTCGCCCTAATCTCGGCCCGCCGACTTGGCGAAGCCGAGGAGGGCCGCGTCCGCAACGAGCTTGCCCGCGACTCCTACTCTTATATCCACCTGCTGATTGTCGCCGGAATCGTCCTTATGGCCCTCGGGATGAAGGTGACGATTGCCGATCACGGCAACGCTCTCGACGATGTCCCCGCTTTCGCCCTGCTCGGCGGCCTCGCGACCTACCTGCTTGGCCTGGTCGCCTTCCGCTACCGCCACGTCGGCACGCTCAACCGCCACCGGCTCGGCCTGGCGATCGTCCTCCTCATTCTCGTCCCGGTCGCGACCGCGGTTCCGGCGTTGATCTCGGTAGCCGCCGCCAACGTATTGATCTGGGCGATGATTGCCTACGAGCACCGTGGGTACGGTCCACGTCGTGATGAGCTTCGCCACGAAGCAAATACTTCGCAATGAATCGCTTAGTCTGCCGACGGACGAACGTATGAGTCGGCATACTGCCGGAATCTTTTGAGCACTCCAGTCATCCTCGACAAACTTCTACGCGCCGGCGCGCCCTCCGGATACGAGGGCCCGGCCGCCGAGATCTGGCGTGAGGCGGCCGCCTTCGCCGAGCTCAGCACCGACGGCATTGGCTCCTCGATCGCTCGCATCGGCGAGGCTTCGCCGCTGCTGGCCGTGGTCGGCCATATCGACGAGATCGGCCTGATCGTCACCCACATCGACGAAAAGGGGTTCCTTTGGTTTGCCCCCGTGGGCGGCTGGGACCCGCAGATCCTGGTCGGCCAGCGGGTTGAGGTTCGCGGCAAGAGCGGCCTCGTGCCGGGCGTCGCCGGGCGTAAGCCGATCCACCTGCTCGAAGCCGACCAGCGCAAAAAGGTCGTCGAGCTGAAGAGCATGCATATCGACATCGGCGCCGCTGATCACGACGAGGCGGCAGAGCTAGTCCGGGTCGGCGACCCGGTGGTGATCGCCGCTGAGCCGATGCCGGTGGCCGGCGAGCGGCTCGTCTCCCGGGCGATGGACAACCGTCTTGGCGCCTACGTCGCGCTGGAGAGCCTGCGCCGCTGCGCCGAGGGC
>JBQCCT010000185.1:0-4830 GCA_051961955.1 Solirubrobacterales bacterium | reverse complement strand
GCTGCCGCCGCTGCGGGTAGGGGCGAGCTCCGGACTGGAGCCGGGCGATGGCTGAGCGGGGGCAGGCGACGGTCGAGCTGGTCGCGGCTCTGCCGGCACTGCTCCTGGCTGCGGCCGTAGCGCTGCAACTGCTCGTCGCCGGCTACGCGATGACGCTCGCCGACGGGGCGGCGGGGGCCGGGGCCCTGGCCCTGGCCTCCGGCGGCTCCGCCATGAAAGCGGCGCGGGGGTCGCTGCCGGGGTGGGCGAAGGATGACGTTTCGATTGCCGTTGAGGACGGCACTGTCTCGGTACGGCTGCGGCCACCGTCGCCGATCGCCGCTCTCGCCGATCAGCTCGCAGTCAGCAGCAGCGCGAATGCGAGGCCGGCGCGATGAACGAGAACGCCCTCAACGACCTCGGCGACCCGCGGGTGCCCACGCCGACGAGCTACGCCAATCCTCTGCGAGAGGGGCCCGTTGTGGTCGTGGCGGCGGTGGGGGAGGCCGAGGGCTCGCGGGGCGCCGCGGCGGCGCTGTCCTGCGCTGGAGCCGACATCGACACCGCGGCATTGCTGGTGGACGTCGACGGCAGGATCCCGCGGCCTACTTTGCTCGCCTCCGCCGCCGCGCAGAAGCTCGAGGAGCGGCTGGCGGCGCACTTGCCTCATCTGCGCGTGGCGGCACGGGGTCAGGTCTGCCACCTCGCGGTTCCGGCCGACCCAGAGGGACTCGCCGCCGCCTCCGTCGCGTTGACGGCGGCACGCGGCGCGACCGCGGTGCTTCACGTACCGTCGGAGCTGCTGCAGGAGGTTGTCGAAGGTTCCTCCGGAATCCGGCCTACCGGCGTTCTTCTCCGGGCGGATCTGGATGTTGATCGCGCGCTGGTTGCGCTGGCCGTTCGCGAGCTGATATCCCGCGGACTCGCCGTCGCCGTGTTGAAGCGACACCTGAGCTGGATCGTCGAGCGCCGTGCGCTCTTCGGAGTGTTGTCCGCCGGCTCAACCGGCGGACTGCCCGAGCAGCTCGTGCGCCGTCTCGGCGTTGCTACTACGGATACGGAGGCACTTCCGATTCCGGCGGTGGAGCAGAGCTGGACTTCTTGACCTTGGCGGCGTGCCAAGTGCCGACGTCCTTCAGGCCTTGGCCATTTACTTCGCCCGGCTTGACGTCGCCGTTGAAGCTGTAGAGGGGAAGGCCTTTGTAGGTGACCTGGGTCCTGCCATCAGGGCGCATCCGGGTGCCCAACATCACCGGTCCCTTCGGCTTCACGCCGGCCGGCACCACCAGCGGTTTCCATGAGGCGAGACAGGAACCGGTGCAGATGAACCTGCCTTTGGTCTCGGCGCTGAGACTGTAGAGGGTCTTGCCCTTCAGGGTGGTCAGGATCGTCTCGTGGAGAGTGGCGTTTTCGGCCTCCTTGGCCACGCGCTTCGTCGCCTGAGCCGTGACGGCGCTGGGGAGAGCGAGCAACACCGTCGCGGCGATCGCTAGGAACACGATGCGGATCGGGAGTGGGCGGGGACGGGGAATTGCCGGTTGCGGCATGAGTGGGCTCCTTGGTCGCTTGCTCGCCCGGGTCTACGCGGCTTGTGACGGAAAAGTTCGAAAGCGTCTCCACAAGATTTTGTTTCTGCGCACCACCCGTGCGTTGCCACCCGGAAGGGTCAGCGCATGCAAGCGAGAGACGCGAGGGACGAGTCGGGGCAGGCGCTGATCCTCGCCTTGGGCGGGGCACTGGCGCTGATCGCGGCGGCGCTGGCGCTGGTCGCGATCGGTGGCGCGGTGATCGGCAAAGGGAGGGTGCAGCGGGCGGCGGACCTCGTTGCGATCTCCGCCGCCCGCTCGATGCGCGACGACCTGCCGCGCCTGCTCGCTCCTCCAGCCCTCAGCAACGGTCGACCCAACCCCGAACACATCGATAAGGCGCTCTACCTGGCGCGCGCCAAGACCGCGGCGCTGGCGGTAGCGCGTCGAAACGAGGTCGATCCGGCCCGCGTCCGGATCGACTTCCCTGACGCGAATTCCTTTGCGCCGGTGCGGGCAAAGGCGACGTTAGTAGCGGGGCTGAAGGGAGCCGAGCACCAGCACGTCGAAGCCAGTGCTGCGGCCGAAGCCGCCACGCCCTACCGGGCGGCGGCGGGTGGCGCCACCGGGATGGCGAGCGGCGGTGGCTACAGCGGGCCGCTCGTGTTCCGCGATGGCAAGGGGATGAGACCGGACGTCGCCGCCGCCTACGACCGGATGGCGGCGGCCGCTCGGGCCGATGGCCTCGTCCTGATCGTCGTCTCCGGCTTCCGCTCCGATGCCGAACAGGCGGAATTGTTCGCCGCTCATCCCGACCCGACCTGGGTGGCGCCGCCGGGGCGCTCGCTACACCGATGTGCCACTGAGCTCGACCTCGGCCCGTCCTCCGCCTACGGCTGGCTCGCCGCCAACGCGAGCCGCTTTGGTTTCGTCCAGCGCTACTCCTGGGAGGCCTGGCACTACGGCTTCGACGCCGGTCCGGCGCCCTGTTCGCCGGCTGGGGAAACGGTGGCCGCGAGTGAGAGAGGGCCGGCGCTCGTGCCTTCGTCGACCAGCCTGCCGTCTTTCGTCCCCGCTCAGTACCGCGAGCCGATCCTCCGCTCCGCCGCTCGCTGGGGGTTGCCGGCGGTGCTGATGGCGGGACAGTTGATGGCCGAGTCCGGCTTCAATCCCAATGCCGGCTCTCCCGCCGGCGCTCAGGGCATCGCACAGTTCATGCCGAGCACCGCCGCCGCCTACGGCCTCACCAACCCCTATGACCCGGTCGCCGCGATTGACGCCGAGGCTCACCTGATGGCCGATCTCCTCCGCCAGTTTGGCTCGCCCGAACTGGCCTTGGCCGCTTACAACGCCGGCCCCGCTCCGGTCGAAGCCTGCCATTGCATCCCGCCTTACCCCGAGACCCAGGCCTACGTCACCCGCATCCTCGCCCTGATGGGCGGCGCCGGCGCCATTGCCATGCCCGCCTTCGAAGTCCGCTTGATCGAATAGCTCAGCCGCTTCTTTATGCGATTTCTTACTGAATACTTAAAGAGCCTATACCGGAGTTCCCAAAATATGAAAAGCTGCCGAAAATTTCACCTGTCGATCAGGGAGGGCAAGCGAATGAGCAACGTGGAGGGGAAAGCGACGGCCATCACCGTGATGAGTCCCGTTTGGCCGGGCGCCCGGTACTACCTGTCGCTGCTGTTCGCTATTGCCAGGCATCCGCTGGCGAAAAAGGGTCTGGGCAAGCTCGAAACTCTCTCCTTCATCCACTACGCCCGCTGGACTGTGATCTCGAAGTTCCCTGATGGCGAGCGGGGGGAGAAACTCCGGTACTCCTATTTGCTCTTCGAGAGCAACTTCAACGGCACCTGGTCCGAGTACATCGACGCCTTTTCTGAGGTGGTGCCGGTACGGATGTGGGCTATCTGGTTCACGTCCTTCGGATTCCCGGGCCCGCAGCCGGTCGGGCCCTTCAAGCAGTACATCCGCAAGAACGAGTACGTGGCCAACCACTACTGGTCCGCGTATCCCGGTGCTTCGACCACCGAGGTCATCTCCGCCAAGCGGGTTGCCACGGATGTCGCGCAGTTGTGTAAGCGCGCCGAGAGGCTTAGCGATGCAGCCTTCGAGCAGGCTTACAAGGAAATGCTCACGGCTATCCAGCGGGACCTCTGATGAGCAACAGTAACGTTTCAGGTCAGGCATACGCCCTCACCGTGATGGCTCCGATCGTCTCTGAAGGAGTGAGCGAGCTTGTCAACTACCTCGACAATCTCGGCTCCGGCGACGACAGCCCGCTCTCGAAAGTGGGCCGTACGCACTTCGCGCGCTGGGTGGTGATCGACGCCCTCGTCTTCGAGGGCGGCAGACAGCGCCCCGACAGCTGGAGCGGTCCTCGGTTGCTGTTCACCAGTAACTTCGACGGCTCTCTCGATTCCTACCTCGAGCGCCTGCACACCGGGCTGGGAGAGTGCGCCGATCGGGTTTGGGGTTACTGCAAGGACTACCCGCAAGGCCAGGGCTTGCAGGCTTTCGGCGACTGGATCAAGCGCTACCAGATCGATACCTCCCTTTTCTATGCCGCATACGGGGAGACGACCGTCGAAGACGTCCTTGACAGCCTCGACGTCCGCAGCCGTTTAGCGACATTTGCCGGGCGCCACCAGGGCGCCACGGCTGCCGAGCTGAAGGCCGCCTTCCTCAAGGAGTTTCAGCCATGACGACGCTCGACCGCGCCAACATTCAGGGATTCGTCGTCCGCGGCTACCGCCTGCCGGTGGCGGCCTACCTTTTCCTGCGCGTCGACGATCCGGTAAAAGCGAGTCGCTGGATTTCCTACGCCGCTGACGAGGTGATAACTGCTGCGCCCTGGAGCGAGAAGCCCGCAGCGGGAATCAACGTCTGTTTCACCTACGCCGGCCTCAAGGCGCTGCTGGTCCCTGACTACTCGCTCGCGGGCTTCCCCGGTGATTTTCGCGAAGGGATGGCCGCCAGAGCGACTTTGCTCGGCGACGAAGGGCCAAGCGGTCCGTCGAACTGGGAGGAGCCCTTCCGCACGCCGGACGATCTCCACCTGATGGTGATGATCAGCGCCAAGGACGACGAGAAACTCGAGCGGCACAAAGCCCGGGTGTGCGAGCGGATCGAGGGCTTTGGTGGCCTGACGCTGATCGGCAGCCAGATCGGCAAAGCACTCGAAGACGGCCAGGAACACTTTGGCTTCGTCGACGGGATAGGCCAACCCTCGATCGAGGGCAGCGGCGTCAAGCCGCTGCCGGGTCAGGGTGCGGTCGACGGCAACGGGGGATGGCGGCCGATCCGGGCGGGCGAGTTCATC
>JBQCCT010000184.1:0-20123 GCA_051961955.1 Solirubrobacterales bacterium | reverse complement strand
GCCGCTCGGCCTCCGCCACGTCGAGGCGGAGCGGTCCCCGGCTTCGATCTCACCTTCTCGGCGCCGAAGTCGGTCTCGCTTCTCTGGGCGCTCGGCGGCCATCCCGTCGCGGGCGAGGTCAAAGCCGCCCACGCCGAGGCGGTGCGGGCGGGCCTCGACTACCTCCAGGGCGCCGCCTGCTGGACCCGGCGCGGCGCCGGGGGCCACGTCTTCGTCAAAGGCAACGGCTTCCTTGCCGCCGGCTACGTCCACCGCTCCTCCCGCGCCGGCGACCCGCAGCTCCACACCCACGTCCTTATCGCCAACGCCACCGTCGCCGAGGGCCGCTGGACCCGGCTCTACCACCCCGCGATCTACGAGCACGCGAAAACCGCCAGCTACATCTACGAGGCCCACCTGCGCGACGAGCTGACCCGCCGCCTCGGTGTCCGCTGGCGCGAGGTCGTAAACGGCATCGCCGAGATCCGCGGCTTCGACCCCGACCACCTCCTCGCCTTCTCCACCCGCCGCCAAGAAATCCTCGAGGCCGCGGGGGAGGGTGCCAGCGCCCGTGCCAGGCAGATCGCGACGCTGGCGACGCGGAAGGCGAAGGGCCGCGACCTGAGCACGGAGAGCCTGCGCGACCTCTGGCGGGCGAAGGCTGAGGAGATCGGCCTTTCCCGCGACTCGATCCGCGCCACCCTCGGGCACGATCGTCAGGCTCCCGAGGGGCGGGTCATGGTCGCTGAGGTCGAAGCCGTGCTCACCGCCCATGCCTCGCACTTCGACCGCCGCGACGTCATTCAGGCCGTCGCCGACTCGCTGCCTGCCGGTGCTCCCGGTGAGGAGGTGGTCGAGCTGGCGGATATGTACCTGGCCCGTCCGGAGGTGATCCGCATCGCCGAGACCCCGAAGGGCGCACGCTTCACCACCCGGACGATCTGGGAGCTTGAGCGCGGGGCGCTGGAGCGGGTCGAGGCGATGGCTGCCCGGGGCGACAGCGCCGTGGTCCCGGAGATTGTCGTCGCCCGCGTCCTCGCCAAGCGGCCCTCGATGAAGCCCGACCAGGAGGCGATGGTCCGGCGCCTGCTCGGCGGCGGCGAGGGCGTGATCGTCGTCGTCGGCGAGGCCGGGACCGGCAAGACCTACGCCCTCACCGCCGCGGCCGAGGGTTGGGCGGCGAGCGGAGCGGAGCTGCGGGTTGCGGCGCCGACCTGGCGCGCCGCGAACGTCCTGCGCTCGGAGGGCTTGAGCGCCACCAGTGTCGCCCGCCTCCTGGCCGAACTGGATCGTGCAGCTGCGAGAAGCGAAGCGGCTCTTGGCCGCCGCGCGGTGCTGGTGGTCGACGAGGCCGGGATGGTGGACTCGCGGGCGCTGGCCCGCCTCATCGCCCACGCCCAGGAGGCCGACGCCAAGCTCGTCCTGATCGGCGACCCGGCGCAGCTGGGCGAGATCGAGGCGGGCGGCCTGTTCTCCTCGATCGCGGCGAGGACCGAGCCGGTCGTCCTCGATGAAGTGATCCGCCATCGCCACGAGCTGGAGCGCGAAGGCGCGAAGCTGATCCGCTCCGGCGAAGGCCGCGAAGCTCTTGCGATCTACCGGGGCGCCGAGCGGGTCACGGTCTCAGACGATCCGCTGGTGCGCCGCGAGGCGATGGTCTCCGACTGGTGGCAGAGCTACGAGCGCGGCGAGGACGCCTTGATGATCGCCAAGCGAAACGCCGAGGTCGCCGAGCTGAACGCGCTGGCGCGGGAGCGGATGCGAGCCGAAGGCAAGCTCGGCGCGGAGGAGATCAAGGTAGGGGAGGCGCGCTTTGCTGCCGGCGATCAGGTCATCACCCGGATCAACGACCAGCGCCAGAACATCTACAACCGCGAGCGCTGGAAAGTAGCTCAGGTCGATTCGGCTTCGGAGCGTCTGTGGTTGGTCGGAATCGACACCCGCGGGCGGGTGTGTGTCGATTCCGACTACCTGGGGCGCTTGAGGGAGAGGGACGGAGGCCCGGCGATTGAACACGCCTACGCCGCGACGACCTACCAGGCACAGGGCGCGACGGTGGACACCGCCTTTGTCATGGCCGATCCCTCGATGGACCGCCAGGAGTTCTACGTCGCCACCTCACGGACCCGCGAGCAGACCTACCTCTACGCGACTCCCGAGATCCAGTTCGACCGCGACGAGTACGCGCCGCACTCGCCGCTGCGCGAAGGACTGGAGCACATCGCCGAAGCCGCCGAGCGCGAGGGCTCCCAGGTCTCGGCCCACGACGAGGCGCTGCGCCAGGAGCTCGGGCAGCTTCCTGGCGACGAGCTTCTCCGCCGCCTGCATGAGCTCAGGTCGGAGGCCGGCGCCGAGCAGCGCAACCAAGAACGGCACCTGCGGGCCGAGGCGGAGATCCAACGCCAGGGCGAGCGCCTGGAGGTACCGCTCGGCCTCCCATCAGGTACATCCCTCCAATGAAGAACACACGCTTGAGCGGCTCGCGACGGCAAGGGCCGAGCGCGACGGGCTGCCCGAGGTCGGCCACGAGGCCCGCGCCAAGATGGCGGTCGCCGAACACCTCCTCGCCGAGCGCGAGCGGGCCGCCGCGACCGCCGCCCGGATCTCTCCCCCCAACTATATCAAGGCAGAGCTGGGGGAGAGGCCGGGCGACCCGGTGAAGGCCCGCGCCTGGGACAAGGCGGTGCGGGGGATCGAGGGCTATCGGACGAGAAACGGCGTGAGGGACAAAGACAGCGCGCTCGGGACGAGGCCGAAGGAGCCCGCGAAGGCGCACGAGCACGACCGGGCGCAGCGGCAGCTTGAGCGCAGCCAACGGCAACTGCGGCTGCATCAACAGCGGGCACGCCAGCACCAGCAAGACCTCCACCTTGGGATCGGACGGTGATGGGGGAGAGGCATGGCTAAGAAGCTGCCCGCATCCATTCCCCGCATCGCTCTCACGCCCGCCGAGGCCGCGGCGGCGATCGGCGTCGGTCCTGATTTCTTCGACGCCAACGTCGCGCCGCAGCTTCGGTTGATCCGGCGCGGGCGCAAGCGGCTCGTGCCCGTCAGCGAGCTTGAACGCTGGGTGGCGGAGAACGCAGAAACGCCGATGATGGAGCAGCTCAGATGACCGGCTGCCTGTCCGCATCGGCCGATAGCTTCGATGGCAATGAAAAGCGGCCCCCGACGGCGCGCCAACGCCGGATCGAGGGCCTGACCACGAGGAGAAGTGACCTCCCAATGGCTTCGATCAACCCTATGTATCCGCTTTGTTCCGCGACCGCCGATTCTCTGCCCGCGAGGAGCAGCGATGGCTGAGGGGATCGTTAGGCGCCACTCCGACGGCTGCCCCGCCAGGGCTGGCTCTCGCTGTCGATGCCGCGCGGGATACGAAGCCTTCGTCTACTCGCCGCGCGATGGAAAGAAGGTGCGCAAGACCTTCCCGAGCTTGGCGGAAGCAAAGTCATGGAGGGCGGAGGCAAAGCGGGCCGTAGACCTTGGAACGCTGCGGACGCCCAACCGGAAAACGCTTGCTCAGGCGGCCGCGACGTGGCTTTCCCAGGCCGAGGCCGGGGAGATCAGGAACCGCTCCGGGAATGCCTACAAGCCGGCCACTCTGCGGGGATACAGGCAGGCCGTCGATACCTATGTGCTGCCGGTCCTCGGCGACCGAAAGCTAAACACGGTCACCACGGCGGATCTTCAAGACCTTGTAGATCGGTGGATGGCAGAGGGTCAGGCCGCTTCAACGATCCGCAACTCGATCAAGCCGCTGCAGGCGATCTATAGGCGGGCGCGCTCGCGCGAAGGACTGCCGGTCAACCCGACCCACGATCTGGAACTGCCCGCCCCGAGGCCGCGAGAGGTGGAGATCGTTGCGCCCGAGGAGGCCGCGCGACTCCTTGCCGCAGCGCCAGCCCAGGATCGAGCGCTTTGGGCGACCGCCCTCTACGCCGGCCTGCGCTACGGCGAGCTTCGAGCGCTGCGATGGAGCGCCGTGGATCTTGCCGGTGGCACCATTCGGGTGCGTGAGTCCTGGGATCCGAAGGAGGGCTCCATTGCGCCCAAGACCAAGACCTCTCAGCGGACTACGCCGATGCCCGCCGTGCTCCGCGATCACCTGATGGACCGTCGCCTAGCGGCCTCGGATGCGAGCGACGAGGCACTGGTCTTTGGTGTCTCTGCCGAAATGCCCTTCCAGGCGACGGTCGTTTATCGGCGAGCGGATAAAGCGTGGAAGAAGGCGGGCCTCGGACGGCTTCGCCTCCACCAGGCGCGACACACCTACGCTTCTTTCATGATCGCTGCTGGTGTCAACGCGAAGGCCCTGTCTGCCTTCATGGGGCATTCTTCAATCAAGGTCACGTTCGATCTATACGGGCACCTGATGCCCGGTACGGAGGCTGAGGCGGCGGCGTTGCTTGATCGGTACCTATCAACCGGAGTACAGGCCGAGGAAGGCATCGCTCGCGCGGGCTTGGTCGAATCGCTCTAGCGATTTTGAGAACTCATTGGCATTAAGCTCCCACCACCAAAACGGAGGGATGGTCCTTGCCAAATTATCGGCGGCCTTTTCAGCGCGGCCATGAGTTGACCGACGCTGAGTATGCGCGCAGGCGTTTACCGACTCGCACCTACATCAGTAAAAGCTTCTTGTTGCGTTTGCCGGGGTCGCGGGACTACGGGCAGCCCGCTCGCTATGTCTGCAAGGTCTTTGACGAAGATGGAATGGACCCTCAAGTGCCTAGGACTGATGGCATCGAGATATCGGAGGAGATCGTGGATGAATCAGCTGGAGGTCGAAAGCAAATCCAGCTTCAGTTAGCCCGTGAGGCTGGGCAGGTACGAGAAATTCTGATCCAGAAGGTTCCGACCTCCGGCGGAAATACTGAGCGATTGTTGAGGCTTGATCGAACTGCGTCGCGGCGCTTGATCGATCTAATCCGCACCCTGGACCACATCCCCGTCGAGGAGGACGCCGACAGGGTTCGTGTTGATGACGATCTGATTCGGGATCTGTTTTCAGATCCTTCCGCCGTCGAGAGGCTCTACAGCCGGGAGCCGGAGAAATTCCGAGAGGCGATCGCGAGTGACGCGAATGCACGGGACCTCATTGCAATCGCTCATCGCAAGGCGGCCATCGAACAGTTCCGCGAGCTATTGGACGACCCGGATTCCTTCGATCGCGCAGCGAGTGAAGTGGGGAATCGTCCGGAGAAGGTCTGGCAGAACTTCCTTGAGGCGAATCCGTGGATTCTCGGAATCACCCTGGCGGGCCAATTGCTCACCTCCTGGAGCGAGGAGCGGTTAGAGCAAGTCGTTGCCGGATTCTCGGTTGCAGGGGAGGGCCGGCGCACGGATGCGCTGCTGCGGACCAACGGCGCCATTCGTTCTCTCGTCTTCGCGGAGATCAAGCACCACCGAACGGCTCTGCTCGGGCAGGAATATCGGACGGAGGCTTGGGCATTGTCGGCTGAGGTGTCCGGTGGCGTCTCGCAGCTACAGCAGACGATCCACCGGGCAAGGCACGACATCAGCGATCGGCTTCAGGAGCGAGACCCGGAGGGGGCAGAGACCGGAGAGGTGACCTTCTTGGTGCGCCCGCGCTCCTATCTCATTGTGGGCGACTTGCGGCAGTTCCATGGATCGAGTGGGGGCGTCCATGTGGCAAGCACCGATCATTCGAGTTGAACCGCCGAAACATCTATGAACCCGAGATCGTCACCTTCGACGAGTTGTTGGCCCGAGCTGAATGGCATGTCTCGGTGGCATCGCCGAGTCCTTGAGTCAGGGGCCGGCGCGTAGCAAGAACGCGGTGGCACTGGCGCATGGACAGGCGCACGGGGCAAGGAAACCGCTCTAGTAAGCCAAAACTTGCCCTATATTGCAGGCCTGCAAAGCCGTTTACACCGGTTCGATTCCGGTAGGCGCCTTCGGCTTGTTACTCGCCACCGGGGAGGGCGCGCACGAGGCGGGCTCGGAAGTCGGGGCCGCGGGCGCTGAGAGGGGCGGCTCCGAGGAGCGGAACTCGGATCGTGCTGCGCCAGAGGTCACGTTTGTGGGGGCGGCGCTTGAAGGTTGCGTGGCCGGTGAAGGGTTGCGGCGGACGCACGCTTGCGGTGCCGGTCTTGTGGTCGAAGACAAAGGCGGAAGCGCCGGCGTTGGCGGTGGTCGCGCGAGTGATTTCCATCCCTTCCCGTTTTTCGAACTCCGCGCCGACGAAGGCGCTCGGTCCGCGCCCCTTGCGGTCGCGTTCGGCAAAGGCGGCGAAGACGCAATGGCAGCGACGGCTGAGGGCCACCAGCGACGCCGGTTCCTTTTCGACTTTGGATCGCCCGGGAGGGCCGGCTACGGACGGGCGCGCTGCGACGACGTGTGGGTGTCTCGGCCCCTTGCGGCCGGGGCATTGCCATTCCGATTCTCGCCAAACGCTCAGCGTCCCCTTCGCCCGGGTCTGGGCGATCCGCACGTATTGGCGCTCGCCGGTGAATTCGATCGTGCCGACGAAGAAACCGTCGCTCATCGTCGTCGGTTTTCCCGTGCATCCCTTCGGTGGCTCTTCTGTGCGGGTTTCGGTCGGTTCGAAGGTGACGTCGATCCTCCCGAGCGCTCCGAATTGCGCCTTCATCCCGGTTTCGGTGACTTCCCCAGGGACTTCGTAGGTGGCAAAGCGGCCCTTGCGTTTGATTTCGAGCGTGACCTGCTCGTAGTTCGCGACCTGCGCGTACAGGCCGTTGTTCGCAGCCAGAGCGAACTCGATATCGACGGAAGGGGAGCGGCTGACTGCATCCACCGCAGGCGCGGCTGCGACGGAAGCCGGCAGCAGCAGCGCGGCGATCGCAAGCGCGGGGACGAGGACTGGTGGTCGGGTCATCTGAATTGCGGGCAAACGAGCGGCCGAGCCGAGTCTAAAAACTTCCCTATGTTGCACCGATTGGTGTCAAATAGGGATAGACTCGGCTCGGCGGTGCTCGTTGGGGCTTTGACTGGTGGCCCGAACCCTTTCAGAGGGCGACGGGCACCGTCAATTAAGAATCAAAGTTTTTTTGCATTGGGGATCCTCAATCGCGGCCGGTGCCGCCGGGATTCTTGCCGAGCTCAGGCGGCACTACCAGCACCGAGCAGGGGGCATGGTGGACGACCATCTCACTTGCCTGGCTGAGCGCTCGGGTGGCGCCGGTGCCGCGGCCGATGACGATCAGCGAGGAGTGACTGGACTCCGCGGCCTGGCAGATGCGGCCGGGGATCGCGCCGGATTTATGCAGAACCCGGACGGGAACGTCAATCTCCGCTTCGATCAGTTCCACCTGCCTGAGGACCTGCTGATAGCGCAGCGGATCGCTGTCTTCGGGGACGTAGACCACCCGCACGTGCGGGTGGGCCTTGCCACCGAGCCGGCTCGCGATTCTCGCTCCTGCCCATGAGCTTGGAGAGCCGTCGGTGGTGAAGAGGAGGCTGCTGGGAAACTGGGCGCGGCTCGGGGGGCGCCGGGCGATCAGGACCGCGCGTTCAGGGCGATGGGCTACGGCGGTCGCGGTGCGCCCGAGCATGAGCTCTTCGGTCCCTTTGCCGCCATGCGCACCGACCACCAGCAGGTCGTGCTCGCGTGCCCGCTCGACGATCGCCCGGCTCGGGTACGCACTCTCGAGCAGCGATCCGCGCGAAGCGATTCCCGCCAGCGACGCCCTCGCCCGCGCCGCCGTCAATGCCGCTTCCCCGTGGTCTCTCTCCAGGCCCCGCCCTTCGGCTTCCCCGGAGCAGACCGCGAGGAAGGTGAGTTCGCTTTCCTCGTCACTGAGGGCTAAAGCCTGGTTGACCGCCACCAGGCTGCCGCGACTGCCGTTGACGGCACAGAGAACGTTGCGGAATAGCGCTTGGGCTTGAGCCGTCGTTTTCCTCGGCTCCTCCAGCGCAGAGGCGGTGCCGGTGCGAGGAGATCGCAGGAAGGGGTGCCGGAAGCTCACAGCGCTGAGAATGGCAAGTGCCGAAAGGAATTTCTATCCGCAAATACGGCATTGTTCTTGAATGCCTGTGACAAAACCCGCATACATACGAGTTTCTTAGCTCTCGCCCTGCCGAGGCAAGTATCCAAGGGCCGCCAACGCGCTCTCGCCGATAGCAGTGGTGCGGAAGGAAAGGCCATCGATCAGGTCTACTTGGCCTATGCCTTCAACTAAGCCGAAACGATGGAGTACCCGAGCGTGGTAGGTAACCGTGCTGAGCAGAAGATCTTCCCCCTGCAGGTGATCGAGAGCCTCGGCGGGGCTGAGCTGGCTGCGCTCGGCCAGCAGCTTGAGGAAGCCGATGCGAACTGGGTGCTCGAGAACCTTGGCGAGGCGGTGGTCGAGCTCGGGTGTTCTATCGGGCAGTGGAGCCACAAAAGCTTCTTCGGAGACGCAGAAGGGCCCCGCAGTCTCGGTGGTGCGCCTGCATGACGCTAGACCAAAGCCGCTGAGTGGTTAACTTCCGGGACCACGGTGGGGAAGCATGTAGACGTACCGTCTCTTATCGATCGTCGGATGGTCAAAGCGCTCGCGCATCCGACGCGAGTAGACATTTTGAACATTCTGGCCGAAGGCCCGAGCAGTCCTTCGCGGATCGCCAGGCGGCTCGACAACGTCAGCCTCAACCTCACCTCCCACCACATCAAGGTGCTGAAGGAACTGAGCTGCGTTCAGCTGGAGGAAAAGGTCCGCCACGGTGGCCGTACCGAGCACATCTATCGCCTGGCAAAACTGCCGCTCTTCACGAACGAGGAATGGGAGCAGATCGACCCCGAGGACGGCCAGCCGATCACCCTCGAAATCCTCCGCGTCGTTTCCGAAGAGGTGCGCGGGGCTCTCCTCGACGGTGGGTTCGACGGACCCGACAGGCACCTGAGCAGGACGCCGCTGGCCGTCGACCGGGAGGGCTGGCAAGAAGTCGTCCAAATTCTCGATCGGGCTCTCTATGAATTGCTTGAAGTAGGCAAGCGCAGCGCCGCGCGAGCCGGGCTCAGCGGCGAGGACCTGGCCAAGATCCGCGTGGTGATCATGCATTTCCTGCATGAGGCCGCCTCTAAATAGCGCCAGGTGCAGCGGTTCTGCTTATTCCCCCGGACGTTTGTGTCGATAGATGCGGGGGATGAAGCCGGCAGTGTCACACGAGGACTTCGAGACCCGGTACTGGCTACGGACCGCTGCCGCCGGCAGTTGGGTGACGATCATGATGTCGGTGGCGGGTTTCGCCTATCTGCTCTTCTTCGCGGCGCCCCACCGCCGGTTCGGCCTCGCCTTGATGACCAGCGTGATCGCCGTCAGCGGGCTGGTGACCCTGTTCGCGATGCCGTGGCAGCAAATCGTCGCTTCGCGCTGGCGGGAGCGCGCCTTCTTGGCCTGGGGCGTGCTCTCGGTGGCGCTGGTCTGGGCGATGGCGACGATCGACGGCGGTGAAAGCCCGCTGCAGCTGGCGCTGTTCCTGCCGGTCGTCTTCGCCTCGCTCTCGTTTCCCCTGCGCAATCTCGTCGTCCTGGCTATCTGGGCCGAGGCCGCCTTTCTCGCTTTAGCGGTAGAGGGAGGACTCGACGGAGGCTACGTCCTCGTCTTCTGCGCCTCGCTCGCCGGCACCGCGACGATGGCCCTCTGGCAAGCGAACATCCACGATGGCTGGCGCCGCGAGCTCGCTCGTAGCTCGACCACCGATCCACTCACGCATCTGCTCAACCGGCGCGGCTTTGCGATGGCCTCCGAACGGGCATTCGCCGCGCTGGCTCGGAAGGGCCGGCCGGTGACCCTCGCTGTCATCGACCTCGATCACCTGAAGGCCTACAACGACGAAAACGGACACCACGCCGGCGACGACTTGCTCTGCTGGGTCGCCGAGCGGCTCTCCTCTTCGGTGCGATCAGGGGACGCGGTCGCGCGGCTGGGCGGGGACGAGTTCGCGGTGCTGTTGCCGGACACCCCGCCAGGGGCGGCGGAGCCGGTGGTGAAGCGATTGTCCGCTGCTCTGGCCGAGCGCGCGCCGCACTGCCTCGGGATCGCCAGCGCTCCAGGGCAAGGAGTGAGCTTTGACGACCTCTATCGCAGTGCTGACGCGGAGCTCTATCAACGCAAGCTCTGCCGTTCCGACGGCGCCGAGACGGACAAGGTGCCGCTGTAGGAATCAGGTGTGGTTGGGGCCGTCGTCGTTGCCGCTGCTGTTGTTGTTACTACCGCCGCCACCCTGGTGCTTCTCGACGTGCGTGGCGAGGAGACCGTTGGAGGTCTGGCGGGCTTCGACCTCAACCTGCAGGCCGGCGTGGAGACCGCTGAAGCCGCCGGCGATGCGCTGGAACTTCGTCGCCGAGTTGACGCGGATGCGGAGCTTGTTGCCGCTCTGGGTGGTTACGCGGAAGGTGTGGTTGTCGGCGTTTTTGGAGACGACGGTGCCGTCGATGTGCCGCAGGGCTGCTTGTGCCGGGGCGGTGATGACGCCGATCGCCATCGTCGTGAGGAAGGTTGCGATGAGGGCGGAGACACGCTTGCTGAGCATCGTTTGCCTTTCTTTTGGGTGCTTGTCTAGCGATCTACGGTGCAACCGGAGGACGGGTTCAGAGCTGCGCGCCTATCGGGTGACCGCGGTTGTCAGACAGCCATGGGCTGCCAGTTCGGCCGCAGGTAGGCCTCCTCGAAACCGGCGCGGAGGATGTTGCGGTAACTGGCCGCGGGTCGGTCAGGGACCCGCGCGCCCGTCTCCACGAAGAGCGTGTGGCAGCCGGCCGCGCCGGCGTCGGCGATGCGCCGGTGCAGGAGCGCGGTCTGACAGCCGCGGCCGCGGGCAGCTTCGAGCGTGGCGCCGATCCCGAGCTCGGCGATCCCATCCTCGATCAGGATCGCCCCGCATGCCTGGGCCTCGCCGTCGACCTTGGCGACGTAGCAGCGCCAGCCCTCCCGTCCCGGCAGGTGGGCGAAGAAGTCGGCGGCCCACGGGTACATGCCGAAGCCGGTCGCGGCGATCATCCCGAACGGCTCCTGGTCGGGTGCGGTCAGCTCGACCACCTCGACGTCGGGCGCGGGGAAGCGGGGCGGGTGCGGGTCGCGGACGAACTTCATCCAGGAGTAGCCGCGCTCGAAGCCGTTCTCCTGCAGCCAAGCTTCGGCGGCGCCCGCCCCGGGCAGCCCGGGGGTGACGGGCACGTAGGAGGCGACATCCTGCTCGGCGATCCAGGACAGCGCCGTCCCCAGGCCTTCGCCGCCGCGCTCGGCGTCCTCGGCGGCGCCAAGGACGAGGTTCAGCATCCGCGCTTCGGGGAGGTCGCGAACGACCTGGGCCTGAACCTGGCCGAAGCTCCGCAGCTCGATCCCGCGCTCCGCGGCGATCTCGTTCGGAACCGACTCCCAGATCTCGCGCCAGAAGCGGCGCTCGACCCGGTCCAGCGCGGCCGGGTCGTAGCGGACCCCGTTCTCGGTTTCGGCAGGCGTCATCGCAGGGCAGCATAGGCTGACGGTGATGAGCGAGCAGCAAGCCGGGGCGTCGGTCCCGGAGGAGCAGGTGATCGTCCTCTTCGGGGCGACCGGCGACCTCGCCAGGCGCAAGCTGCTGCCGGGGATGTTCCACCTGGCGCAGGTCGGGCTGATGCCAAAGCGCTTCCGCATCGTCGGCGCCGCCCGCCGGGCGATCGGCGTCGAGGAGTTCCGCGAGCTGGCGCGGGAGTCGGTCGGCGGCTCCAGCCGCAGCGCCGGCGACGAGGAGGCCTGGGGGCGGTTCGCCGAGTCGCTGCGCTTCGCCGGCGTGGGGGAGGGGCTCGACGCGCTCGCGGCGGAGGTCGCGCGAGCGCGCGAGGAGCTGGGCGGCGAGCGGCGCCTCCTCTTCTATCTCTCGCTGCCGCCGCAGGCGATGATCGGGACCGTCGAGCAGATCGGCGCCCACGGCCTCGGCGAGGGCGCGCGGGTGATCACCGAGAAGCCGTTCGGGACCGACCTCGGCTCGGCCCGGCGGCTCAACCGCAAGCTGCATGAGGTCTTCGCCGAGCACTGCATCTTCCGCATCGACCACTACCTCGGTCGCGAGGCGGTCCAGAACCTGCTGGCGCTGCGCTTCGCCAACGGCATGTTCGAGCCGGTCTGGAACCGCAACCACATCGACCACGTCCAGATCGACGTCCCCGAGACGCTCTCGATCGAGATGCGCGGCTCCTTCTACGAGGAAACGGGCGCCTTCCGCGACATGATCGTCACCCATCTCTTCCAGGTGCTCGGCTTCGTCGCGATGGAGCCGCCGGTCTCGCTTGGGCCGAAAGCGCTGGGGGTGGAGCGGGAGAAGGTCTTCGAGTCGATGCCGCCATTGCGGCCCGCGGACGTGGTCCGTGGCCAGTACATCGGCTACCGCGAGGAGGACGGTGTGGCCGCCGGCTCCGACACCGAGACCTTCGTCGCCGTCAAGGCCTTCGTCGACAACTGGCGCTGGGAGGGGGTGCCGTTCTACCTGCGCTCCGGCAAGCGCCTGGCCGAGACCCGGCACCTGCTGACGATCGCCTTCAAGCAGCCGCCGCGGCGGATGTTCCCGCTCGACTGCGACCAGGTCGCCGAGTCCTTCGGCCACGATCACCTCACCTTCGAGCTCGGCGACCCCGGCAGCATCTCCGCCTCCTTCCTCGCCAAGGTGCCGGGGCCGCGGATCGAGCTGGGCGAGGCCCACATGCGCTTCAGCTACGCCGACACCTTCGGCGGGCCGGAGGAGGCGCTCGACCCCTACGAGCGGCTGATCCACGACGTGATGGTCGGCGATCGCACCCTCTTCACCAGCTCCGAGGCGATCGAGCGGCTCTGGGAGGTCTCCCAGCCGCTGCTCGAAGACCCGCCGCCGGCCGTGCCCTACGAGCCAGGCTGCTGGGGGCCGGGGGAGGCGGACGAGCTGATCGCGCCGCGCCGCTGGCATCTGCCCAGCGATCACGTCTGAACCGCGCCCGAGAACGGAAAAGGGCCCCGCGACGGGGGCCCTTTGTTTCCGAAGGACGTACCACCAAAGAGTTCTAAGTCCCTGGCTCGTCGGTCCTCAAGCTTTGAAGTTCGTCCCCCATAAACACCGGAGACTCCAACAAGTTGCACCGATTGCATCGGCTCTTGCAGCCGATCCTTTAGCCCTCTTCCATCCCGTCACCCGGCCTCCTGCTCCCCGCTGCTAGATTCAGCCCTCCCGGGCGTATAGCTCAGTTGGGAGAGCGCCGCCTCGACAAGGCGGAGGTCACTGGTTCGAGCCCAGTTACGCCCATCAAGAACCGCGCCACAGAGCCAAATTCCGGCCAGTGGTTCGAGCCCACTTCCTCGCTCATCGAGACCGCGACTCGCTTACGCAGCGGAGACTACCCGCATAACAAGCGGACCGAGTCTGCGGCAGGACGCGATGGGACTGGCTAGAGTCGCCCTGGATGAGCCAGCCTGGGGCGGCAAAGACGATCAAGGAGCTCCGGGCTCTCTCGGACGAAGAACTCATCGAGCAGTACGACCAACTCGCCACCCATACGCAAGTTGGCACCAGCTATTACGAAGCTGAGCTAGGGCGTCGTGGGATTGAGAGGCAGAATCAGTTGATGATTCGCCTGACTTGGGCTATCGCTGGTCTGACCGCGATAAACGCCATAGGAGTAGTCGTCAGTCTCGTGAAGTAGGGCGTCGATGACTTTGACGATAAGCATTGAGGAGGCCAGGAAGCGCATCGGACGCGTTCGCGAACAATTTTGCGAATCTGCACCCCGACTCACACGTTTCCTCGGTGATGCGGAACGCGGTTTCGACATGGTCCATACTCAGCAGATTGGGATTCTGAAAAAACTCAGTGCGGCCAAAGCCGGAAATCCATGGAGGAAGCCACCGCAGCTATGTCTCACTACCCTGGCATGCTCAGTGAGATGTCGTTGATTTATCTCATAGCCAGCTTTGAGGCATTCATGTCGGACCTCCTTTACGTCCTCTTTACGGCGCGGCCTGAAATTCTTAAATCGTCAAAGCATGTCACCGTAGCTGAGGTCGTAGATGCCGAATCACGCGAGGCCCTCGTGGTCACGGAGGCCCATGCGAGGCGCAACCTCCTTGTCCATCGCGGGGGCATTGCAGATGAGAGCTATTTAAGGTCCGTTCGGGGAAACGCTCACCAGTCGGGTTCCCGCGTCGAATCAGATGCGCAGTACGTTAAGGATGTAAGTGGAGGGCTTCTTGAATTGGTTGACGGTCTGACGGACGACATCACCAGTCGCTGTTTTTCCCTGGGCTAGCGGCGCGCTTCCGCAGTAGTCGCTGTCGATCGGTTGTTCCATAGGCTCCGCGCCTCATGGTGATCGAACGCTTCGTGTGGACCGACCATGCCGAGCTTCGCCTCGGCGAGCGTGGGCTGACTCGCTCTGAGGTCGAAGAGGCTGTCCGCGAGGGGCATTCGATTCGTGAGGTCAATCGGGGGCGATGCGGATTGGCGCGTCTACGGCGTTCGATCCGATGGCCGCAAGTTCGCCGTCGTCTATGACAATCCGGTGCGAGGGGATGCAGGCGCGGTGCGCGTCGTAAGTGCGTGGCCGCTGCGAGGAAGCGGTCGCCGATAGCCAGAGAGACGACCCGAAGTTATCCTTGGAGACATGAGCGCGAGATTCGCCTACTACGACCGCGAGGCCGATATAGCTTGGCTTCCCACTGGCGACTCCGACAGTGTCGTCAGCGAGGAGGTCGACTGGGGTCTCATTGACCACGACTCGGACACCGACGAGGTTGTCGCGATCGAGGTTTGGGCCGCAAGTGAGCGGCTGCCGGCCAGCGTCCTAGAGGCATTGCCGGCACCAGGTACTGCTCACGGAGCCGCTGCCTGATCAGCACCCGCACGCGGAGCGGCGCCCAGCCTCACCTCGGTTCGCGCCACATCGGGTAGATCACGGGGCCGCCGCCGGGGAGGCGGAGCTCGGCGGTGAGAGGCGGGAGCCGATGCCTTCTCCCTGGCGGTCGGGGGCGACGCCGAGGGTGGAGAGATAGAAGTGCTTGGTCCTGGGGTGGGCCCGTTCGGCCATGAGGATGCCGCGGCCGACGCGGGGAAGCCGGCGCCAGTGGCGCGGGTGGGCGAAGGCGGAGGCAAGGCGGAGCTGGTCGGCAGCGTTGCCCTGCCAGCGTCCCGGCAGCGCCCAGATCGCGGCGCCGCGACGCTCGGCGTCGACGTAGACGACCTCCTCGTCGAGGTGGGTGTCGTAGAGGGCGCCGAAGAAGCGCCGCAGGACGCGCGGCCGGTGGCGGTCCTTCGGCGCTGCCCAGATCGCGACCGGGTCGTCCATGAACGCCTCGGCGAGGGCGGCGGTCGCAGCTGCGCGGTCGCCTTGGCTCGCGATCCGGATTGCTTCCACGGCCGCCGATTCCAGCAGATCCTCTCCCGGCCAGGCGGTTGCCGGAGGCCTACCCGAGGACTTCCTGCAGCCGTTTGAACTGCGCCCTGGTCGCTTCCAGCGCGGCGGCGTAGGCGAGGCTGAACAGCGTCTTCCCCTTGTTGGGGCCGTCGGCGACCACCTTGCTCCCCTCCGGGCTTTCGGGCCCGTCCTTGTTGAGTTCGGCATGGGTCGGTGCGCCCGGGCCGCACATCTTCGGCGAGTCGAGAAAGAAGGTTCCGCTGACGATCGACGAAGGCAGGGAGCCGAGCGAGAGGTCCCAGGTGGGCAGCGGGCTTTCCCCCGCGTGCAGCTCGACCCAGTTCGAGTGGGCGTAAAAGTCCTGGACGGTGTGGGTCATGGTCCCGAAGAGCAGGTACGGGTTCTCCTCGATGCTGCGCGATTCGATCAACTGCCAGAGGTTGGCGATGCGCTGCACGCCCGGCGGAAAGGCGCAGTTGTCGAAGTGGAGGGCGCTGTCGAACTGGTCGAGATCGGTGGCCACGTTGGCCGCGACGATCGACCGGAGGTGTTCTTTCAGGGTGGGATCTTCGGGACATGCCTCTTCGGTGATCGCGGCGTGGTACTCGATGTCGAACTGGGGCAGCGGCCGCCCGCCCGTCGCCTGCCCGCTGCCCTCCAGGCGCTGTCGCAGGCCGAACCTGGGGACGAAGGGGCTGGAAATGGTCTCGGTCATGGCGAGCTCCTCAGGGTCGGGTGGATTTCGATCGCCGCCGCCGGAGCGGCGGACTGCAGGCGGGCCATCCAGTCGTCGGGGACGGCGAAGCCGAAGCTCCAGCGGTTGCGTGGGGCGCCGTTGACGATGCAATGCCAGAAAAGCTTGCTCTCCCCCTGCTCGACTTTGAAGAACCGCAGCATCTTGGGGCGGTCCTGGAGGGTGACGAGCTCCTTGGTCTGCGGGTTCATGTAACGGAAGAACGTCCGCATATCGGTCGCTGCGACCGGCTCGTCGAGGTCCACCAAGTACATCCGCCAGCCCGGCTGGCTCTCATTCGTGTGCCAGAGGCGGTAGGAGAAGGGCGGGTACCACATGCTCCCGGAGAATCGGATGTCGCAGTCGAATGCCTGCGAGAGGTGGCGGACGATCCGCACCTTGGCGTCGAAGTAGCCCTCATAAAGCGCGTGGTCGACGTGCTGGTCGAGGTTGACAAGGTGGAAGTCGCGCCGGCTTGCGGCCGTTTCGGCACCGCTCCAGTGCGGGTCCATGATCTCCTCGTAGCGCTCGCGGAAGCCGGGGGCGGCGGGGGACATATCCGTCCATTCGAGGTCGTCGTCGCGCTGTGCGGCGTGGAAGCCCTCGAGGTCGACGCTATCCGGCTCGATCGTCAGATGTGGCAGCTCTTCAAGGACCGGGTGGAGCTCCGGCACGGTCTGCAGGTTGAGCTCGTAGTGAAGGACCGCGGTCTGCTCGTCCTCCTCTGCCGGTTCTGCCTCCGCGGAGGGGAGAGGGGCGG
The DNA here is from genome assembly GCA_051961955.1 of Solirubrobacterales bacterium. GTDB lineage: Bacteria > Actinomycetota > Thermoleophilia > Solirubrobacterales > 70-9 > VAYN01. Next base: position 3,332 of record JBQCCT010000184.1, on the reverse strand, counting down.
TCTCGTCTTGCTCGGGCAGCGCCGCAGCCGCGGCGACCAGGTCCTCGACCTCGAAGGCATAGCCGTGGCGTTGACCCAGGGCGATGAGCTCGTGCGTGTCGGTGACGGCGCGCATTCGCTCGCCCATGGTCGGGTCTGAGCGGACTTGCTCCAGAAAGGCAGTGCAGGATTCCACGGACATGGGTGCCTCCTTGTCAGGGTTCGGGGGGTGGGTCGAGCAGCAGGGGTGAGGGGACGCGGTCGGGGCAGGCGAGCCTCAGGAAGTGCATCCCGCTTCCCGAGATCCCCGCCATCAAGCCGCTCAGCGGCTGGCGGCCGTCTTCCAGGCGGGGCCAATCGCGGGCTGCGGCCAGGCGGCTCCAACACGCCTGCGCCTGCATCTGCGCCTCGAGCTGGAGGGCGGGCTCGCCCCGCTCCAGGCCGAAGCGCAGGAACAGCTCGGCGTTTCCGGAGCGCCCGTGGCAGAGCGTGTCGTTGCCGACGGCTGCAAAGTGGCGCAGGGTCGAAGACAGCGCCAGGTAGACCTCGCCGAGAAGGAGATCGTCCTCTCTGCCGAGGGCGGCCAGGCTGCCCAGCCTGGAGAGGCCGATGCCCGGCGCTCCGTTGCACCAGGCGTTGGAGAAATGGCGGCCGCCGTCCCGCCGCACGACGCCGGGGCGAAGGTCGTACCAGTCGCGCCGCTCCTCGTCGAAATGAATGCGCTCGTGGGCGAAGGCGCGCCGGCCGGCCTCGAGGTACTCCTCCTCGCCCGTCTGGGCGGCGAGCAGGATCAGCGCCCAGCCGATTCCCCCGGACCCGTGGGCGAACCCGGTCAGGGCGGGCTGGGCCCCAGGGGCATCGGGGGTGGGCCAGCTGAGGCTCTCGCCGACGCTCTGCGCGTGGTGCAGCAGGTGGCGGGCGCAGCGGCGGGCGCCAGAGAGCCCGACGCCGGTCGCCGCGTCGAGCCCCAGCAGTACCGCGATCACCCCGGCGCTGCCGGAGAGCACGTCGAAGACCCGATCGTCGTCGATCATGTCCTCCAGCGACTCGCTCAGCTCGATCGCCCGCGCCTTCAGCTCGGGCTCGCCCCAGAGCCGATAGAGGTGGGTCAGCAGGTAGACCTCTCCAGCCAGGCCGTCGAAGGCGCCGATGCCGGGCGGCCGGTGGGCGATGGCATGACGGAGCGCCTGGCGCGCCGCGCGCCGAAGCTCAGGGCGGGGCTCGATCGCGTCCAGGTAGGCGAGGAACAACGCCACCCCGGCGCTGCCGTAGTAAAGCGTGCCGGAAACGTCGCTCGCCTCATCGCCGGTCGTCCGGTAGGTCCAGCGCGGCCCCCGATCGGGGTCGTCCATCTGGATGCAGAGCTCCTCGGCCACCGTGTGCGCGTAGTCGAGGGCGGTGCGCGCGAAGGCGGGGCTGTGAACGTCGGCGGGGGAGAGCCCGACTTCGATGTAGCCCACCTGCCGGCGGCGGTCATCGACCGTCAGCCCGGCGATGCGCTCGAGGGCGCAGCTCAGCGGCGAGCGCTCGAGGGTCACCTGCAATGGCGCCCCGCGGTCGTCGCGCAGCTCGGTGCCGTCGGCGGCAACCGTGAACCTGGGGACGTCGAGCTGCCAGAGAGCTCGTGCCTCCGCTTCTTCGACCAGTCCCTGCCGATCCCAGGGCAGCGGCGTCTCGCTGACCTTCGCGAGGACCAGGTCCACCTCCAGCGGCTCGATCAGGCAGCCCGGATGGCGGGCTGCAACCAGCATCTGGGCGTAGACCTGGGTGTTGCGGGCGACCAGCCGGGCCTCGGTGCCGGCAAAGAGGCCTGCGACCAGCTCGCCGGCGTCCGCGGTCAGCCGGAACCAGTCGTGAACCCGCTCGAAGCCGTCGACGATCGCCTGCCCGTAGTCCCGCGGATCGACCAGGCGCCCGCCGAGGCGGATGCGGTTGGACCCGCTCTGCTCGACCCGCACGCCCCGTTCGTATTTGACCGCCAGCGAGGATCCCTCCTGAAGGCGAGGGACCGCGAAGGGGAGTTCGTAGGGCTCCCCGCCCAGGAACCCGCCCAGCCGCGTGACCACGTCGGCCGACTCCGACACCGGCCAGTCGAGCAGCCCGGTCCGGTACACCGAGTCGACGACGGTGCCGACCGCCGGCTCCTGTCCTGGCGGGTGGACGCCGAGGGCGGTCTCGCAGTCGCAGACGACCGGGTGGCCGTCGGCGACCATCACGTTCTCGTGGTGCAGATCGCTGCCCCCGAGCAGGTAGAAGACGGCCAACAGCCCGCCCAGCTCCTCGTAGAAGCGCCGTGCTTGCGCCGTGGATCCGACCTCGCCTGCTTGGGCGATCCGCTCCTCGTAGCCGTAGCCCTCCTTGCAGAGGACCCGGCGGCGGGCGAAATCGGCGACGCCGTCTTCTGCCAGCCGCGCCAGCAGCCCCTGCATCGCCCGCTCGCCGCCCAGGCAACGCGGCTTGTAGACGAAGGAAGCCGTTCCCGACCCGAGCTCCACCCCGACCATCGTCACGCTGCGGCCGCCGGCGTGATAGTCGGAGCTGCCGAGCTCGACCGAGGTGAAGGCGACCACGGGTTCGCCGAACAGCTCGGTGCCGATCTCCTCCGCGTCCGCGGCCAGCCGGCCGATCAACTCGCAGCCGGCGTCGAGAAGCAGGCCCGTCACGGCTGCAAGCCAGCGGGCCAGCACCGGGAAGCGCAGGTAGAAGGCGTGGTAGCCGGAAGCGCTGCCGAACCTCGCCGCGAAGTACGCGTCGTGGTCGTCGCCCGCCGCGTCCTCCGGCGCGACGCCCGAGCGCGCAAAGGCGACCTTCTCGTCGGCCTCCACCGCCCAGGCGACGGCGAGCTCGAAGCGGTCGATCAGGTGCTCGCTGAAAGCGTCACCGATGGCCGGGTCGACGAGGCCCTCCCATTCGCGCGCGTCCCCGGCCCTGCTTGCGGCGACGGTCAGCTTCTCGGTCAGCAGGCGGGAGAACGGCGCGCAGGCAAGCGCCACCAATCCCCGCTGATGCGATCGCGCAGGCGGGGAAATGGCGGGTTCGAAGTCCGCGAGAGCTTCCGCGTAGATCTCGAGCCACCCCTCAGCGGGGCCGGGCGGCGGGTGCTGGAGCCCTCGATAGCCCGCCAGCAGCTGAAAGAGCTCCTCCGCGGGGCGCGGACCGGTGACGGTTCTGTCACCGGTCCAGCCGGGAGCGAGCCCCGCCGCCGCCCGCCTGAGCTTGTGCCGGTCGAGCTCCGTCAGAGAGCGGGCGAGTTCCGCGGGTGCTTCGGACCGGGAAATGTCGACGCACCTGATCTGCTCCTCGGCGCTACGGGCGCGGGCGGGGATTTACCCCGCCCACGTCGAGCCCGGGTC
>JBQCCT010000183.1:0-8643 GCA_051961955.1 Solirubrobacterales bacterium | reverse complement strand
AGGCAGCGTACGGGAAGAACCCTGTCTATCACGCCGGCAAGGTGTATGCACTGATCAGCAAAGACCTGGCCCGCGCGGTTGCCGAAGCTTCGGGCTGCCCGGCGACGGTCATCGCGATCACCCGCCACAGCGATCCTCTGTTTACCCCCTCACGCCTAGTCGTCGAAACGACTGGCGACACGCTGTCCGATGCTGAGCTTGAGGCACTTGTCGAGGAGATCATGGGGCGTGACCATCTCGATCTGCTCGTGGGGCGAGCGGAAATGCTCCCGGTGGCGGGGTTTGACCTGAGAGGCTAAGAGCGATCGATCAGAAGTGCCTCGATGCCCGCATCTTCCTCCTCCGTGAAGGGTGCCCCTCGGATAAGGATCATCGGTTTCGCTTGACCCGACTGGCCCATCAAAATCGACGCCGCGCCAGCTAGCTCATCGACGCGATTGATCATCGGCCGCGATGGTCGGCCGAAGAGGTCAGTCTCCTCTGGTTGCTCAACGGGAGCGATCCCGGCGACGCCGATCGCCGCGCCGATCGCTCCCTGGCGCGTTGGGCTTCCGAAGCTGTCGCTGACGATGACGGCGAGGCGTGCGCCGGTGAGCTCGAACATGCGCGCCCGAATAGCTTGCGCACTTGCATCGGGATCGACAGGTAGGAGCACGGCGGTCGGCTCGTCACCCCCGGTGGCATTGGACATATCAACGCCGGCACCAGTGCCCTCGAAGCCGAGCCTATGTAGCGTGATGACATGCCTTCCGTTCACCCCGAGGATCTTTGAGCTCTCGTCGAGGTAAAGCTGGCAGAGGGCTGGATTTCTCCCCGTCTGCTCTGCCAGCTCGCGAGCTCGTGGGGATGGATCCACGTCGGCGAGGCGTACCACGCGACCCTCGGCCTTCGAAACCACCTTCTGGGCGATGACAAGCACGTCGCCGTTTTCGGCCACTATGCCGTCTTGGTGGAGGCCCGTAGCCGCGATTGCGCCTAGATCATCCCCCGACTCCACAAAAGGTATTCGGCGTAGCGCGTGCAGCTGCAAATCCCAAGTATTTTCCACCACTTAAAACATATCGTGCCGCGGCGGCAACGTGGCCACGCGGTCAACGCATGGCGCGGTGCTGATCTCCAGCCCATCGGCGAGGGTGAAGAAGGCGGCGGCGAAGGGACTGGAGGCGGTGCGCTCGCGCAGCGCCGGCCAGTCGATTTGCTCGCGAAGGGAGCGGGTGATGAGGAGCAGGTCGCGATAGTCGGCGCTGTGCTCGTCGAGGGCGAGCAGCTTGGTGGCGAGGATGTCGCCGAGGTCCATGACGCGGATCTGCATCGCCTCGACGCTCATCTCCTCGCCGCGGGCGATCGCCTCGTCGTCGATCCGCATCCCGGAGGGTTCGAAGATCAGGTCGACGAGGATGTCGTCGTCCCAGGCCTTGAGCAGCCACTGCTCGGGCGGCGTCTCCGGCCGCATCCCGGCCTCGGCCAGCGCCTCCTGGGCGCGCTCGGCGTCCCCGGGCTTGACCATCAGGTCGATGTCGTTGGAGGAGGGTGGGCCGCCGCGAGCCCAGCAGCCCAGCCCGCCGCCGAGCAAGTAGGGAATGCCCGCCGCGTCCAGCGCCGCCACCGAGCGCTTGAGCGCGTCGGCCAGCTCCTCCGCGACCTCGTTCTTCCCCAGGTTCTCCGCCATGCCCCTTTCGCTGCCCCGACCGCTCCCCCGGTAAACGCCTTTGCCGACGGGCCCCATTTCCCGACATATAGGCGTGTTTGAGGCCGATCGACTTCTTTTTGCGCCTGTGCAGGGCGGGTAAGAGACGGGGCGATGGAGCTGGAGACGGATCAGGCGCGGCTGCGGATCGCGGCCACGGGCGACGTCCACTGCCGCGACTCCAACCGCGAGGCGGTGGTGGGGTCGTTCGCGGCGCTCGGCGACGACGTCGACCTGGTGCTGATCGCCGGCGACCTGACCAGCCACGGCACCCTCGCCGAGGCGGAAATCCTCTGCGAGGCGGCGGCCGCCACCGAGGCGCCCGTCTACGCCGTGCTCGGCAACCACGACTGGCACAACGACGAAGCCGAGGCGATCCTGGCGCGGCTGGGGGAGGGCGGCGTCCACATGCTCGACCGCGCCACCGCCACCTGCCAGGTCGACGGCGTCGAGGTCGGGATCGTCGGCGTCAAGGGCTTCGTCGGCGGCTTCGCGCCGCGCCACCTGCCGGACTTCGGCGAGCCCTCCCTGCGGGCCGTTTACGCCGAGGCGACGGCGGAAGTGGAGGCGCTTGACGAAGGGCTGGGTGAGATCGCCACCTGTCCGGTGCGGATCGTCCTCCTCCACTACGCGCCGATCGAGGCGACGCTGGAGGGGGAGCCGCGGGAGATCTTCGTCTTCCTCGGCTCGGACCGGCTGGCGGCGCCGATCCTCGAGCACGGTCCCGACCTCGTCCTCCACGGCCACGCCCACGCCGGCTCGCCGGAGGGGACGATCGGCGAGACCCCGGTCCACAACGTCTCCCAGCCGGTGCTGGGACGGGACTTCCGCATCTTCGAGCTCGACGCGAGCCGGGCGCACAGCCCGATTCCGTAGAGGGTGCGGCCGCGGCCGCGCTCAGCGCCTGGCCGGGTCGAGCCCGATCAGGTCGAAGTAGCCGACCAGGTAGAGGCGCTTGCCGTCGGAGACCATCGGCGTGTAGCCGGCCTGCTTGGTGTGGAAGGTGCGGCGATGGGTGCGGACGTCGAGGCCGGTGGTCGCCTGGGTGGCGAAGCTGGAGGTGTAGACGGTGTGACCGATCACGACTGCGGTGCCGGGGACCGGGCCGCCGACGTCGTAGCGCCAGCGCGGCTTGCCGGTGCGCGCGTCGAGGGCGAAGAGCTTGCCGTTTTCGGAGCCGATGTAGACGGTGGGCGGGGTGCCGGGGACCTCGGCGACCGCGGGCGAGCCGTAGACGGCGGCGCCGGTGTCGAAGGACCAGTCGACCTTGCCGGTCTTCTCGTCGAAGGCATAGACCGTGCCGTCGTCGCGGGCGGCGTAGACGCGGCCGAAGGCGACGGCGGGGGAGGAGAAGAAGCCGCCGCGGCCGAAGGGCGCCACCCGGCTGGTGTTGGTGCGCCAGATCGGCTTGCCGGTCTTCGCGTCGAGGGAGAAGACGGAGCTCTGGTAGTCGGCGACGAAGAGGCGGCCGTCGTGGAAGCTGGGGCTGGCTTTGATCGCGGCGGGGGAGTTGAAGTCCCAGACCGTCTTGCCGTCGGAGGCGCGCAGCGCGACTACGTCGGTGGTGTCGGTGCCCAGGTAGAGGAGGCCGTTGACAGCCAGCGGCGAGGATTCGAGGTGCGCGTGCAGCTTGCGCACCCAGACTTTCCTGCCGGTCGCGGCGTCGCCGGCGGCGAGGTGGCCGTCGAGGAAGGCGCCGTAGACGCGGCCGCGGTAATAGACGGGCGCGGTGACGAAGTTCGGCTTCCCGTGGTTGCTGGGACGGACGTTCAATTCCCACAGCACCTTGTGATCGCGCAGCCGCACCGCTTTCCCGTTGCCGAACTTGTTGATCACGTAGGCGACCCCCGCATGAATCGCCGGCGGGAACTCGATCAGCCCATGCGTGTCGATCGACCACGCTTCCCGCAGCGGCGGATCCAGCGCCCGCTGCGTGGCAGGGAGGTAGTGGGTGCGCTCGGGAACGCGGCCGAACAGCGGCCAGTCGACGTAGCCGGCGGACGCGCCCGGGCCGCCACTCGCCTTCGGAGCGCCCGACCCCCCGCAGCCGACGATCGCGATCGCGAGCGTGACCGCCACCACCGCGAGTGGCGCTTTCCTCTTGCATAGCGAGACAAACCCGCCCCGCCTCAAGCTCGCAGCAAGCATCCGTCCTCTAATCGGCAGCGCCGCCCACCCATCTGAGCGGTGCCATTCGGCTGGTCCCACAAGAGAGCGGCGGACGAGAATCGAACTCGCGTCATCAGCTTGGAAGGCTGAGGCTCTACCGTTGAGCTACCGCCGCGCAAAGGCAGAGTAGCCGCCATCATGCCTATCCGTCAGAATGAAGGACCCACGGGGAGTGGCGCAGTCTGGTAGCGCACTCGGCTGGGGGCCGAGCGGTCGCAGGTTCAAATCCTGTCTCCCCGATTAGAAGTCAGTCGATCTTTTCCGCCAGCTCGATGATGATTCCCTCCGGGCCGCGGACGTAACAGAGGCGGTAGCTGTTCTCGTACTGCACCAGCTCGCCGATGAGCTCGGTGCCACGGGCTTGCAGGCCGGCGACGACGGCGTCGATGTCCTCGACGAGGAAGGCGAGGTGGCGGAGGCCTGGAGTGTTCGAGGGCGCGTTGGCGTCGCCGGTCTCGGTCGGGGGAGAGTGGAACTTCACCAGCTCGATTTCTCCCTGGCCATCCGGCGCCCGCAGCATCGCGAGCTCGGCCTTGATCCCGTCGAGGCCCACGATGCGGTCCACCCAGTCGCCTTCGACCTGGCCTCTGCCTCCCGGCTCGAGCCCGAGCTCGACGAAGAACTCGATAGCGCCTGCGAGGTCGTCAACCACGATGCCGACGTGTTCCAGCCGCTGGATTGCCACGCGCTCGATGGTAGGGGGCTCGGAGTTTGGGTGCGCTAGGCTCCCCGCGTGGACGACCTCGGCGGGCGGATTTCTTATCTCGTGCTCAAGGCGGGCGTGCCTGTGTTCTCGGCCGACGAACAGCAAGTTGGCAGCGTCGTCCGAGCCATGTGGGTGCAGGAGAAGGACGTCTTCGACGGGATCGTTTTTCAGACCGCCGCCGGGCACCATGACCGCAGGTTTGTCGACGCGCCGGAGGTGGGGGAGATCTACGAGCGCGGGGTGGTCCTCAAGATCAGTGCGGAGGAAGCGGCTCGGCTGCCGAAGCCGGGCGAGAATCCCGCCGCTCTCTCGGTCGGCCCCGACGACCTCGTCAGCGGCCCGCAGGGTGGTCGTCTCCGCCGCGCCTGGGACTCGCTCACCGGCAAGCGCTGAGCGCCGCGCGCCACGATCGCCTTCCGCTCAGCCCGGCAAGGTCGAGTCCGATATGTCGGGTGAGGCCACCAAGCCCTCCTAGCTAGTGGCGCTCTCCGCCGTGCCCCGGACCTCGCAGAACGAGGTCCCGTCGAAGGCGTGGAGATTGACGGTCACGACCTGGGTTCCCACCGACCAGATGAATTGTCCCTCGAGCCGTGCGCCCGAGAACGAGAACTGTTGTTCGCCGCCCGCGCCGACTGACACCCCCGAGGCGGACGTGCTCGAGCCGTCGCCGTAGAACCAGTTGAGCGTCGCTCCCGAGCCGCTGAGATTCTGGAAGGCCATCTTGACCTGGATGCCGTCGTGGCAGATGGTCAACAACTGCAGGCCGGCGGGAAGGGTCGTCGCGAAGTCTTCGCCCGCCGAGGGGGTGTTCACGATCGGCGTGACCGGAACGATGCAGGCCGCGCTGCCGTCCGATCCGATCGCCTCGTAGGCGCCGTTTTTCGGGCAGCTCGACTGCAGCACGTGCTGATACTGGGAGGCCGGGACGCCGCCAAGTTTTTCGGCGTTACCCGCCGTATCGGCATGGGTTGCGGTTTTCGCCGTGTTGGCGGTTTTCGCATTGTTCGCGGAGCTGGCCGAGTTGGCAGTGTTCGCCGTGTTGGCACTGGCCACGGAAGCGCTGCCGATCCTCTTGTTGAAGACGTTGGTGGCGATCTTGCCCACCTGCTTCTTCTGCTTGGCGGTGAGCGCCCCGGCGGCGAAGGCGGTACCGCCGAGTGCTGCAACGAGAGCGATCACGGCGATCACGGTGCCTGGTGAGCGGCGCGGGTTCAGGCGGCTGAGCATTGTCTTCTCCGATCTCCGATGGACTGACCTGACTCGACCTTATGCTCGCTGTTCGCGCGCTGGCAACCCCAATTTCAAGGTTTGGCCGGGGTGCTCGAGGGGGCGATCTCGCCGCGGCCGGCGGCTTGGAGGTCCGCCGGCAGCCGCAGGCCGAGGTGGCTCGCCTGTACTTCGAGCGCGATGCGCCAGGCGGTGATCGCGGCGCGCTGGCGGCTCTGGGTGTCGGGCAGCACGTCGAAGGAGCGGTCGGGGACGGCGGCGACCAGGGCGCTGAGGTAGGAGTCCTCCAGCACGTAGGTGTGCGCGTAAGCGCGGTTGGCGGCGTGCAGGGGTTCGGGCACGGGTCCGACGGCGGCGATCTTCACCGCATCGGCGGCGAAGCGCCGCTCCAGCCGGCCGAGCCGCCACTGCGCGACCGCAGCGGGGAGGCGGTGGTCGCCCAGCGCCGGCGCCACGGCGCCGAGGGCGAGGGCCCTGCGGCTCAATATCCGTAGCCGCCGCTCGAGCTTTCCGAGGTTTCTTCTTCAGGGGCTTCTTCGGACCCGCCGCCGGTGGCGGTGCCGGCAACGGTTTCGCCGGCTTCGTCCAGCACCGACCATTTGCCGCCGAAGGCGGTCGATTCGTTGCCGTTCGCTTCGCCCGGTTCGGTGTCGCCGGCGTAGGTGTAGAGCGGGTGGCCGGCGTAGGTCACCTGCATGGTTCCGTCTTTGCGCTTGGTCGTGCCGAGCTGAGACGACATCGCGCCTTCGCCCGCGCTCGGTTTGCCTTCGGCGAGCACCGGCGGCCAGCCCTGTTCGCAGGCGCCGTAACAGGAGGAAGTGGTCCCCCGGTCTTTGGCGAAGTTGTAGACCGTCATCCCTTCCGAATCGACCAGGACGGTCCCCAGGCCGGAGATGTTGGCGGTGCTCACCGTCCCGCCACCACTCGAAGCCGAGTTTTCGCTGGCGGTCGCGGTGTTGCTATTCGAACTGCCACCACCGCAACCGGCGACGACGAGCGCGAAGGCAACCAAGGAAAGCATTGCGGTGGTGATGCGGAAGCGTGACATTTCGACTCCTATCGATCGCGGCCGCTCCTCGGCGGTCGATGCGGTTGATGTGACCGGGTGTACGGGTGCGCCCGCGCCCCGGTTCAGGTCGCGGTGAGGTGGCCCGGGTGCCATCCTCCTGCCGATGTGGCTCCAGCGGACGATCCGCCTGCCGGCGCGACCGCGCGGCTTCCACCTCGTCACCCGCGAGGTGGTCGGGGCCCTGCCCGAGCTGGGGGAGGTCTCGGTCGGGCTGGTCCACCTGCTGATCCAGCACACTTCGGCCTCGCTAGCCCTTAATGAGGATGCTTCGCCGGACGTGCGGCGCGACTTCGAGACCTGGTTCGACCGCGCCGTCCCCGAAGGCGCTCCCTACTGGACTCACACGCTGGAGGGCGACGACGACATGCCGGCCCACATCAAGGCCGCCCTGCTGGGCCCCTCGCTGACGCTGCCGGTGACCGACGGCCGTCTCGCGCTCGGCGCCTGGCAGGGCATCTACCTCTGCGAGCACCGTAACCACGCCGGCCCCCGCTCGCTTGTCGCCACCGTCTGGGGCGAGGCCGGCTTGCAGCCGAGCGACTAGAACCGCTCCTGCAGCGCCTCGACCTCGTGGGCCAGCTGGCGCTCTGTGCGGTCGATCTCCTCGTCCATCTCTTTGCTGCGGGCGTGGAAGAAGGCGCCGAAGGAGCCGGCGAGGGTGGCGACGACGGTGATCGCCCAGATGTCGAAGAAGAGCTCCAGGACTTTGCCGGCGTTGGTCTTCGGCGCGGCCACCGAGGAGGCGGTGAGCAGCTGCGAGGTGGAGAAGAGGAAGGCGTCGAAGAGGTTGTGGATTTCGGTGCCCTTGGCATGGCGCTCGGTGAAGTAGGCGACGAGGGTGCAGATCAGCGAGGCGATCGCGGTGAGGATGAGGATCGTCAGCAGGCGCCGCCGCAGGTGGGTGTGAGTCTTGGTCTGGCCCTGAACCACCGCGATCATCTCGCGGTGGGCGTTCTTGACGTGGCTGCCGCCCTTCATCGATCCACGCGCATTATCCGTCCAGCGGTGGCCGGAAGCGAGCCGATCGTGTATACGGGAGCATGCCGCCGGACGCGACCGGGCTCGACGGGTTCGCCGCCTACGCTGCCGCTCACGACCTCACCCTCGAACCGGAAGGGCGGCTGCCGCGGACGACGCCGCTCCTCGCCGAGGGCGAGCTGCGTCGGGTCGAGGCGCTGATGCGGGGCTGGCTCGGGACCTATCTCGAAGCCCAGCTTGCGATCGTCAGTCGCGACGAGACGACGATCGACCCCGATGGCAGCGAGACCCGGGGCGAGGCCCACTTCACCGTCGCCGTCACCCATGTGCCGAAGGCCAAGCGCTTCGCTCCCTGGCTGCTCTGCCACCGGGTCGAGGACGAGCACCTGCTCGGCCGCGCCGCCGAGGAGCTGATCCACGGCAACGACCGCCTCGACCTCGAGAGCGCCGAGCTCGACCGCTGCTATCGCATCTACGCCTCGCCGCAGCGCGACGAGGTCTGGTTGCGCGAGCTTTTCTCGCCGAGCTTCATCGTCTTCCTGATCGAACGGGCGCCGAAGGGCTTCGCCTTCGAGTATGTGGAAGGGACGCTCTGCGTCAGCCAGGTCGGCCGTCTCACTCTGGCTGAGGACATCGATGGCCTTCGCGACGCGACCGTCGAACTTGTCGCCCGCATCCGTGCCCAGATTCGCGAGCGCTTCGGCGAGGCGCAGGGCCGCTCCGGTCACAGCGGTTGGGGAGATGGCGAGGCAACCGGGTAGGGGAGCCCCGTGCGCGGGATCGTTGCGCGACTGAGCGAGCCGGCGA
>JBQCCT010000182.1:0-2668 GCA_051961955.1 Solirubrobacterales bacterium | reverse complement strand
AGCGGGTTGTCTAGGCGGGAAAAGCTCCTACGGGTTACGGGGGCAGCGTTGGAACGTGCCAAAGTCGGCGACTCCTCGGACGGTCAGAGGGACGTGGATACTGCGCAGGTATGGGCAGGGACACTCAAAAAGCGCGCGACCGCGGAAAATAACACACCGCGATCGGCGCCCTCGAGTTTGGCTTCCCGAGCGGGCTCGGGAAGGGCCCAGCCGAACTCTAGGAGAGTTCGACCGTGGCCCCTGCCTCCTCCAGCTCAGCTTTGAGGTTGTCGGCCTCGTCGCGCTCGACGCCCTCTTTGATCGCGTTCGGAGCCTCGTCGACCAGCGCCTTCGCCTCTTTGAGGCCGAGGCCGGTCGCCGAGCGGACCACCTTGATGACGGGGACTTTCTGGCCGCCGACGTCTTTCAGGATGACGTCAACGGTCGAGGACTCTTCGCCGCCGCCCTCTTCGCCGCCGCCACCGCCGCCGGCAGCGGCCGGAGCCGCTGCCGCCACAGCCGTCGCGGAGACGCCGAACTCCTCCTCCAGCGCTTTGATGCGCTCGGAGAGCTCGAGGACCGAGATGCTTTTCAGCTCCTCGATCCAGTCCTCGGTTGAAGTTTTGGTTGCCATCAGTCGCTACCCCTCTTCCTCGTTTGAATCTGAAGTCTCTTCCTTTGCCTCCGGCTCCTCGTCAGGCGCCTCTGCCTGATCGGCCGGCGGCTCGTTACCGCTTGCGGCCTCCGTCGGCGCCTCCTCAACAGGCGCCTCTTCAGCTTTCTCCGGCTCCTCGGCGGGAGCCTCCTCGGCCTTGGGCTCCTCTGCCGCCGGAGCCTCGCCGCTGACCAAGCCTTTCTCGGCGATCTGGCCGAGCTGGATCGCCAACCCCTGGATCATGCTGCCGAGGCCGCGGACCAGGCCCGTGAGCGGGCTGGCGACGACGCCGGCGAGCTGGCCGTTGAGCACTTCGCGGCCGGGCAGTTTGGCGATCGATTTGAACGCCACTTCGTCGAGCGAAGTCGCGTCCATGAAGCCCCCCTTGTAGGTCAGGACTTCGTGCTCTTTGTTGAAAGTCGTGATCGCCTTCGCGGCCTGGGCGGTGTCGCCACGGACGAAGGTGAGCGCGGTCGGACCCTGCAGCAGCTCCGCCAGCCGTTCCTCGCCGACCTGGTCGGCGGCGATTTTCGTCAGCCGGTTTTTGACGATGCGGAAGCTGGCGTCGGCTTCGCGCAGTTTCGAGCGCAGCTCTGCCGCCTGGGGGACGCTGATGCCGCGGTAGTCGACAGCGAAGATCGCCTCAGATCCTTCGATCTGGGCGGCAATCTCTTTTATGGCTGCTGACTTTTCCTCGCGGTTCATCGTCTCACCTGCACCGGGCTTACCTGCCGATGGGCCTCAAACCTCCCTATATGTCGGGAAATCGGCCCACCGACCACAGCCGGTGGTCTTTGGTCAGTTGGCGACGCAGTTTAGGCGCTCGCCGGCTCCTCTGCGGTCTCCCCCGCTCCGACGGTCGCGGTCTCCCGCTCGGCGGATTTGGTCGAGTCGACGCGGATGCCGGGGCCCATCGTCGTCGCCACGGTGGCGGAGACGATGTATCTGCCCTTCGCGGAGGAGGGCTTCGCGCGAACGATCTCCTCCATCACGGCCTGGTAGTTCTCGAGCAGTTTGTCTTCGCCGAAGCTGGCCTTGCCGATCGCCATGTGGACGATCGCCTGACGATCGGTGCGGTATTCGACTTTGCCCGACTTCGAGTCGGCAACGGCTTTCTCAACCTCGTCGGTGACGGTGCCGACCTTGGGGTTCGGCATCTTGCCCTGGGGGCCGAGCACGCGGCCGAGCTGGCCCACGGCTTTCATCATCTCCGGCGTCGAGATCGCAACGTCGAAGTCGGTCCAACCCTCCTGGACTTTCTCGACCAGGTCCTGGCCGCCGACGAAGTCCGCTCCGGCGGCCTCGGCGTCACGGGCCTGCTGACCCTGGGCGAAGACGGCAATGCTGACGTCTTTGCCGAGCCCGTGCGGCAGCGCCAGGGTACCCCGCAGCTGCTCGTCGGCGTGGCGGACGTTGACCCCGAGCAAGACGTGCAACTCGACGGTCTCGTCGAATTTGGTGCTGGCGGTCTCTTTGATCAGCGAGATCGCCTCGGCCGGCGGATAGGCGCGGTCGCGGTCGACCTTGTCGTACTGCCGGCGGAATCGTTTGCCGTGGGCCATTGCAAGCTCTCCTAGGCGACGTCGACGCCCATCGAGCGGGCAGTACCGGCGATGATTTTCTTCGCGGCGTCGATGTCGTTGGCGTTGAGGTCGGGCATCTTCCTTTCGGCGATCTCCTGAATCTGGGCATCGGAGATCGTCCCGACCTTGTTGATATGCGGCTCGCCCGAGCCCTTCGAGATCTTGATCGCTTCCTTGATCAGGACGGCGGCGGGCGGCGTCTTGGTGATGAAGGTGAAGGAGCGATCCTCGTAGACGGTGATCTCGACCGGGATGATCGTGCCGCCTTCGTTCTGGGTCTGGGCGTTGAAGGCTTTGCAGAAGTCCATGATGTTGACGCCGTGCTGGCCCAGCGCGGGGCCGACCGGCGGCGCCGGATTGGCGTTGCCCGCCTGGATCTGCAGCTTGATGACAGTGAGGGTTTTCTTCGCCATGAGGGGTTGCGGAGGGTAGCGGTCTTTGCGACCTAGAT
>JBQCCT010000181.1:0-2730 GCA_051961955.1 Solirubrobacterales bacterium | reverse complement strand
TCCTGCTGCTTGACGGGGACCCAGTTGGTCATCTCGCGATCCGGGTGCTCGACCGCTAGCTGGGCGCAGCGTGCCTTCGCTTCCTCTTCGGTCATGGGGAGAGAGTAGGTGTCTTCGGCTGGGCGGTGTTGCTGTTGCCCTGTGAGTAGGCGGCAAGATCTTGCACGAGGGCTTGGTAGCGTGGCGCGATGCGGAGGCTGGCTTATCCGCTGCGGCGTTGGCCGCGGCTGACGAAGGTGGTGCTGGCGGGGGCGGGCGTACTGGTGCTGTTGGTTGTGCTGGCGAACGCTTACGTCCTCTCTGGCGGTGGGGATTCGACGTCGAAGATCGCCGATGTGCCGGAGACCGAAGTGGCGATCGTGCCGGGGGCGATGGTCAATGCCGACGGGACGATGAGCACGATGCTGGCCGACCGGGTCGAGCAGGCGGCGGCGTTGTGGCAGGCGGGGAAGGTGAAGAAGATCCTCGTTTCCGGCGACCACCAGAGCTGGAGCTACGACGAGCCGGACACGATGCGCAAGGCGCTGGTCCGCGACGGGGTGCCGCCGCGGGACGTGTTCGAGGATCACGCCGGCTTCGACACCTGGGCGACGATGGTGCGGGCGCGCAGCATCTTCGGCGTCGGCAAGGCGGTGGTCGTCACCCAGGGCTTTCACATGCCGCGGGCGCTCTTCCTCGCCGAAGAAGCGGGGATCGATGCCACCGGCCTCACCTCCGATCTCCACCCATATGGCTTCCAGGGCGCCAAAAGCGACGTTCGCGAGGTTCTCTCCCGGGTCAAGGCGATTGCCGACGTGACCTTGGAAACGCCGGCGGTGGCGGGACCGAAGATCCCAATCGCCACCTCTGATGGACGCGAAAGCTGGGGCCCCGCTCCGCCGCCAGGAACGCCTCCGGCCGGCGCGCCGGATCACTGACCCGATCGCAGGCGCATCCGCCACCCACCGAGCGCTAGGGTCGAGCGCCGTGACGCTGGACTGGATCAATGTTTTCGACGCCGAGGCCGATGCCCAGGCGAAGCTCGAGCAGGGCCCATGGGGATATTTTGCGGGCGGTGCCGGGGACGAGCTGACGCTGCGGGAGAACGTCTCGGCCTGGGGGCACTGGCGATTGCGGCCGCGGGTACTGAAGGACGTTCGCGAGGTCTCTACCGAGGCTGAGATCCTCGGCAAGCGGGTTGAGATGCCGATCCTCGTCGCCCCGGTCGCCTATCAGCGGATGGCGCAGCCGGAAGGGGAGGCGGGGATGGCCGCCGGGGCCGCGGAGGCGGGCACGGTGATGTGCCTCTCGACCCTCTCGACGACGCGTCCCGCCGAGGTCGCCGCCGCCGCGCCGGGCGGGCGGCACTGGTTCCAGCTCTACGCCTTCAAGGACGAGAGCATCACCCGGGCGCTGATGGAGGAGGCGATCGCGGCCGGGTTCGAGGCGATCGTCGTCACCGCCGACGCGCCGCCCGGCGGCAACCGCGAGCGCGATCGCCGCAACCGCTTCACCCTGCCGCGGGAGCTGGGGACGCCGAGCCTGAGCGCGGCCGCCGTCGGCGACGGGGCGCTGACGATCGAGGAGACCTTCGCGCTGATGAACCACGCCCTCACCTGGGACGACGTCGCCGACCTCGCCTCCGAGTGCAGCGTCCCCGTCTTCGTCAAGGGTCTGCTCACCGCCGAGGACGCCGAGCTGGCGCTCGAGCACGGCGCCGCCGGCGTCGTCGTCTCCAACCACGGCGGCCGCCAGCTCGACCGCTCGCTCGCCACCGCCGACGCCCTGCCGGAGATCGCCGAAGCGCTCGACGGCCGCGCCACGCTGCTGGTCGACGGCGGCGTCCGCCGCGGCGTCGACGTCGCCACCGCGATCGCCGTTGGCGCAGATGCGGTGCTGGTCGGTCGGCCCGCCCTCTGGGGCCTCGCCAGCGCCGGCCAAGCGGGCGTGGCCCGCGTCCTCGGCCTCCTCCGCGAGGAGTTGGAGCTGACCCTCGCCCTGCTCGGCTGCACCAGCCCCGCCGAGCTCTCACGCGCCCACGTGCGGCGGGCGCCCCACACGTCCGTATATTCGGTCTGAGTGACCGTTTTACGCACCGTTTAGATGGCCCAGAGAATCCCAAGAGACGAGTCGCTCAGCCGGGTCCACGGCGTCGGCGCCCTTTTCTCCGCCGCTTACGGCAATGTCGGCTCCTCGATCTACTACGCGCTCGGCGTTACCGCCTCCTTTGCCCTCGGCCTCACCCCGGTCGCCTTCGTCATCTCCGGGCTGATCTTCGCCGCCACCGCCGCCACCTACGCCGAGGCGACGGTGATGTTCCCCGAGGCCGGCGGTTCCTCCAGCTTCGCCCGCCACGCCTTCAACGAGCTGGTCAGCTTCGTCGCTGCCTGGGGGCAGATGCTCAACTACACGATCACGGTTGCGATCTCGGCCTTCTTCGTGCCCCACTATCTGGCCGTCTTCTGGCCCTGGCTCGGCGGCAGCCCCGGCGACATCGTCGGCGGTGCGGTGCTGATCGTCGCCCTCGCCGCGATCAACATCCGCGGCACCGAGGAGTCGGCGAAACTGAACCTGATCCTCGCCGTGGCCGACCTCGCCACCCAGGTCGTCCTGGTCGGGATCGGCGTCGTCCTCGTCCTCAGCCCGCAGGTCCTGGTCGACAACGTCCACCTCGGCGTGGCGCCGACCTGGAGCGACTTCGCGCTCGGGATCGCGGTCGGGATGATCGCCTACACCGGGATCGAGACGATC
>JBQCCT010000180.1:0-11016 GCA_051961955.1 Solirubrobacterales bacterium | reverse complement strand
AGTTCTCCGCCGGGACGCGGACGTCGGTGAAGCTGGGTGAGCCGGTCGGCGAGCCCTTGATCCCGAGCTTGTGCTCGAGCTTGCCGGGGTCGAAGCCGGGCCGGTCCTTCTCGACGACGAAGGCGCTGGTGCGGCGGTTCTCGCGGTCGGTGGTGGCGAAGACGACGTAGAAGTCGGCGATCGTCGCATTGGTGATCCAGGCCTTCTGGCCGTTGATCACCCACTCCTCGCCGTCGCGGACGGCGCTGGTCCGCATCGCCGCCGGGTCCGAGCCGGCCTCCGGCTCGGACAGCGCGAAGGCCGGCGACCACACGCCGCTGGCGCACTTCGGCAGCCACTTCTGTTTCTGCTCCTCTGAGCCGAAGAGCTGGATCGGCAGCGTCCCCAGCTCCTGCACCATCAGCATCAGCGCGCAGGAGGCGTCCGCCCGGGCCCGCTCCTCGACCGCCATCTGCAGGACCAGCGTCCCGGTCCCGGTGCCGCCGTGCTCGCTCGCGAACGGCAGGCCGAGGACGTCGTGGGAGGCGAGCAGCTCGCGGATGTCCCGCGGGTACTCGCCGCTGCGGTCGATCTCCCCCGCCCGCGGCGCGATCTGCTCCTGGGCGAGGCGGCGGACCATGTCGCGCAGGTCCAGCGCCTCCTGCGGGATCTCGTAGGGGCGGTCGACTGCCTGAACGCTCATCTATTCCTCTCTCTAGAAGACGGGTGACTCGGTGTAGGTGCCGAACACTTCTTGCATCGCCGCGATCATCTCGCCCTCGGTGGCCTGCGTGCGGGCCGCCTCGAGGATCGGCGGCATCAGGTTGCCCTCGCCGGCGGCGACCCGCTTCAGCTCGGCCAGCGCTGCCTCGACCGCGGCGCCGTCGCGGGCCGCTTTCGTCGCCGCCAGGCGCTCGACCTGCTTGCGCTCCAGCGCCGGGTCGATCCGCAGGATCGGCGGCTCCTCTTCGTCCTCCTGGGTGAAGTCGTTGACGCCGACGACGATCCGCCGCCGTTCGTTCAGCTCCTGCTGATAGGCGAAGGAGGCCTCGGCGATCTCGCGCTGGGGGAAGTTGCGGCGGATCGCCTCCACCATCCCGCCCAGCTCGTCGATGCGCGCGAAGTACTCGTACGCCGCGCGCTCCATCTCGTCGGTCAGCTTCTCGACGAACCAGGAGCCGCCGAGCGGGTCGGCGGTGCTGGCGACGCCGGTCTCGGTGGCGAGGATCTGCTGCGTGCGCAGCGCCACCCGCACCGCCTCCTCGGTCGGCAGCGCCAGCGCCTCGTCGTAGGAGTTCGTGTGCAGGGATTGGGTGCCGCCGAGCACGGCGGCGAGCGCCTCGGTCGCGGTGCGGACGATGTTGTTGAGCGGCTGCTGCGCGGTCAGCGAGACACCGGCGGTCTGCGCGTGGAAGCGCAGCCGCATCGACTCCTCCTTCGTCGCCCCGTAGGTGTCGCGCAGCTCCCGCGCCCAGATCCGCCGCGCCGCCCGGTACTTGGCGATCTCCTCGAAGAAGTCGATGTGGGCGTTGAAGAAGAAGGAGAGCCGCGGCGCGAAGTCGTCGACGTCGAGCCCGCGCTCGATCGCCCGCTCGACGTAGGTGAAGCCGTCCTTGAGCGTGAAGGCGAGCTCCTGCTGGGCGGTCGAGCCGGCCTCGCGGATGTGGTACCCGGAGATCGAGACCGGATGCCAGCGGGGCATCTCCTGCGAGCACC
Organism: Solirubrobacterales bacterium; assembly: GCA_051961955.1. Classification (GTDB taxonomy): domain Bacteria; phylum Actinomycetota; class Thermoleophilia; order Solirubrobacterales; family 70-9; genus VAYN01. Next base: position 9,321 of record JBQCCT010000180.1, on the reverse strand, counting down.
ACTCGATCATGTCGGTGACGAGCCGCAGCGCCGGCTCGATCGGGAAGCACCACTCCTTCTGGGCGATGTACTCCTTGAGGATGTCGGTCTGGATCGTGCCGCCGAGGTTCTCCGCGGGGACGCCCTGCTTCTCGCCGACGAGGACGTAGAAGGCGAGCAGGATCGCCGCCGGCGCGTTGATCGTCATCGAGGTGGTGACGCCGCCGAGCGGGATCCCCTCGAAGAGGCGCTCCATGTCGGCGAGGGTGTCGACGGCGACGCCCTCGCGGCCGACCTCGCCGAGGCTTTTCGCGTGGTCGGAGTCGTAGCCCATCAGGGTCGGCATGTCGAAAGCGGTCGAGAGGCCGGTCTGGCCGTGGTCGAGCAGGTAGTGGAAGCGCTCGTTGGTCTCCTCGACGGTGCCGAAGCCGGCGAACTGGCGCATCGTCCACAGCCGCCCCCGGTACATCGAGGGGTACGGACCGCGGGTGAAGGGATAGGAGCCCGGCTCGCCGATCTTCTCCTCGACCTCGCCCTCCTGGTCGACCTCCGTGTAGAGGGGCTTGATCTCCTGCCCCGAGATCGTCGAGAACTCTGCCTCACGTTCAAGGCGCTTGTCGTCAAAGATTTGGCTCACTGGCCAGTGATTCTGACAGGCAGGTGCCGACGGGACGAAAACGGTCTATATAGGACGGTTTTCGTCCCGTCGGCGGCTCAGCTGGCGGCGACGGCGCGCAGTTTTGGTGCCCAGACGTCCTCGAGGAAGGTGGTTAGCTCGGCGTTCAGGCGCTCGGGGCTGATTCGCCACTCGAAGATCGAGTTCGCTTCGACCAGACGAGCGTTCGGCAGCTCTTCCAGCAGCATCCCCGAGTCGCGGAAGGGGTGGAGTGGGTCGGGCGGGTGTCCGACGACCCGCGTCTCGTGCTCGATCCTCAGCCGCTCCTCGCGGTGCGGTGCCGTCTCCCCCAGCAGCAGTCCCTCCAGCACCGCCTGCGAGGGGCCGGGCCGCTGCCGCACCCAATCGAGACCGATATCGAGCAGGTGGTTGCTGCGAGGGATCAGCGAGGTGGCGATCGAGAGCCCCTCGAAGAGTGGGCGCCCGACCTTGAGGCCGAGCAACAGTGGCGCGAAGAGCGCGGCGACGGCGGAGAGAGCGTTGTCGAGCACCGGCATCTCGATGAAGAGGGCGCGGGCGCGCTCCGGGTAGCGGGTCGCCAGCTCCAGCGCGATATTGGCGCCGAGCGAGGTGCCGCCGACGACCGCCTGGTCCTCCTCCAGGTGGTCGAGCAGGGCGACGACCTGACGGGCGAAGAGCGGCATCGAGTAGAGCCGCAGGTCCTCCGGCCGGTCCGAGCGACCGTGCCCGAGCATGTCCACCGTCACCACCCGGTTCCCCCGCCCCGCCAGCTCGGGCGCCAACCGGTCGAACATGCGCCGGTTCATCAGCAGCCCGTGCACGAGCACGATCAGCCGCTCGCCTTCGCCGTAGACGTCATAGGAGATCCGGTGCCCCTCGTAGCGGAACTCGCCCATGGGGGGATGTTATGCCGCCGGCCTTCTTCCGGCTAGGCGGGACTAGTCCGCCGCCGGCGTCATCAGCGCCACCGGCAGCGACAAACCGGCGCTGCGGCGAAGGGTGGCGATGCGGCGGCCGGGCTGGACGGCGGGGCGCGCCTCGCCCGCGCGGTCACCGAGGAAGGCGACGGTCGCCTCCAGGTCGGCAGCGATGAAGGCGAGGCCCCAGAAGAAGGCTGGGCGGTCGCCACCAGCGCGCTCGGTCGCCTCGGGCGGCTCCTGGACGACCTCGAGGATCGTCGCGCCGAGGCGGAAGAAGGCCTGGCGGGGAGCGCCGGCCGGGGTCGGCTCCTCGCGGACGTGGCGCAGGTCGAGGCCGGCCGCCGTAAGCGTCGCCGTCGTGCGGTCGAGGTCGGAGGAGATCGCGACGACGTGGTCGAGGGCGGCGACGCCGTTGGGGTGGTCCGCAGCCTCGGGCGGCGGTCGGTCGGAGCGAGAGGTCGGCAGCCCGTCGAGGTCCAGCGAGTCGATCTCGCGCAATGACCAGCCGGTCAGCCCGCCCCTCCCCTCCTCCGGGGCGAAGCGGATGCGGACGTCGCCGACGACGCACTCGTCGCGCTCCACGTGGAAGCCGCAATCCCGCCAGGTCTGCGGTACGTCCGCCACCGTCAGCTCGTCCAAGACCACCGAATGTTGCGTTTGTTGCCCTATGGGAGACAAATGTAACTATGGAAAACCTGTCCGACCCGCACGACCTACAGCGCTTCCTCACCGCCCAAGACCAGGGCGGCACCTACGAGCAGGCGCTGGCCGAGCTGCGGGCGGGTCGCAAGACCAGCCACTGGATGTGGTTCGTCTTCCCCCAGATCGCCGGGCTCGGGCAGAGTGAGATGTCGCGGCGCTTCGCGATCAGCTCGCCGGAGGGAGCGCGGGCCTACCTGGAACACCCGGTACTTGGACCACGGCTGGTCGAGTGCGCGCAGGCGCTACTCGGCCACGAGGGCCGCTCGGCCGAGGAGATCCTGGGCGGGATCGACGCCATCAAGCTCCACTCCTCGATGACGCTCTTCGCGCAGGCTGCCCAGATCGCGAGTCCGCGTCAACCCTTTTACAGCACGGATTCGCGCGGACTCGATGAGGCCGAGGTGTTCGAACAGATCCTGGAGCGCTACTTCGGCGGCGAGCCGGACGCGGCGACCCTGGAGACGCTGAAAGTCGAACTGCATCAAATTTCCCCTCTGGCAGGCACGAAATTTGATGCAGTTCGCTGGGAGGCGGTCGAGGCACCTGGTCGCGAACCGCTGCAGGGCAAGCGCGTGCTATTGCGGCCGGTCGATGCGGCCGCCGACGCCGAGGCGTTCTTCGCGGCGACTCATCCGCCCGCCGCCGAGGAGAGTCTCTGGCGCTACATGTTCGACGGTCCATATAAGGACGCCGCGGAGATGCGCCAGGCGATGGAATGGGTCGAAGCGACGGACGACCCCCTCTTCTTCACGATCGTCCGCCGGGAAGACGAGCGCCCGCTGGGACGCGCCGCCTACATGCGGATCGAGCCCCCCCACGGGGTGATCGAGATCGGCGGCATCCTCTTCGCACCCGCGCTGCAGCGCACCGCCGCCGCCACCGAGGCGATCTACCTGATGATCCGCCACGCCTTTGACGAGCTCGGCTACCGCCGGGTCGAGTGGAAGTGCGACGCCCTTAACGAGGCCTCACGCCGCGCCGCCGAGCGCTTCGGCTTCACCTACGAGGGCACCTTCCGCCAGCACATGGTGATCAAGGGCCGCAACCGCGACACCGCCTGGTTTGCGATCACCGACGGCGACTGGCCCCGCCTCCGCACCGCCTTCGAGACCTGGCTCGCCCCCGAGAACTTCGACCCCCAGGGGCAGCAGAAACGCAGCTTGGAGCAGTGCCGCGGAAGCTAGGCCGGAGTCGCTGACTCCAGCCCGGGGACGACGCGCTTGGTGAAAATCTCGACCAGCTCAGGGTCGAACTGGGTGCCGGCGCCGGCACGGAGCTCCTCGATCGCCTGCTCGCTGGGGATCGCGGGACGGTAGGGGCGGCCTTCGACCATCGCGTTGTAGGCGTCGCAGACGAGGATCACGCGGGAGCCAAGGGGAATAGAACTGCCGGCGCGGCCGTCGGGGTAGCCGGCGCCGTCCCAGCGCTCGTGGGTGGAGCGGACCAGCTCGGCGACCTGGCCGAGGGCGGGGGCCGCGTCGAGGACGCGCTGGCCGATCAGCGTGTGCTTGCGCATCAGCGCCCACTCCTCCGGCGAGAGCTCACCCTCTTTATGAAGAACCTCGTCGGGGATCGCGATCTTGCCGATGTCGTGCAGCTCGGAGGCGCGGACGAGGACGTCGAGCTCCTCGGCGTCGAGCGCGAGCTCCCTGCCGAAGGCCCTGACGAGCCGGGCGGTGCCGTCGAGGTGCTGCTCCAGCCCCGGCTCGCGCTCGCGCAGGACGCTGAGCAGGACGCTGCGGGTCTGGCTGCGGGCGGAGTCGGCACGCCGGCCCTTTTTCGCGTACATCCGCCGATCGGCCAGCCGCAGCGCGTCGGTCGGGCTCACCACCTCGACCGGGATCAGGACCTTCCCCCAGGTGGCGCCGATAGAGAAACCCTGGCCGCGGTCCGAGAGCGCCTGCTCGGCCGCCTCGCAGATCGCTTTCGCCGGCGCCGAGCGGGTCGGGGCGAGGATGCAGAACTCGTCGCCGCCGAGCCGGTAGGCGGTGCCGGCCGGCTCCATCACGCGAGCCAGCTGCCGTCCCAGACGGCGCAGCAGGTCATCGCCGGCGGGGTGGCCGAAGCTGTCGTTGTAGGCCTTGAAGCCGTCGAGGTCGAACAGCGCCAGGACCATCGACTCGGGCGGGGTCGCCGCCACCACCCGCTCCAGGTCGCCCATCAGGCGGCGGCGGTTAGCCAAGCCGGTGAGCTGGTCGGTGGCCGCCTCGTCCTGGCTGGCGACGAGCACGCGGGAGTTCTGGTCGAAGGTGATGAGGAGGCGGGCCAGCACCGCGATAAGGCAGGCGGCTCCGAGGCCGACAGCGACCGCGCCGATCGCGACGAAGCTGCCGACCGCAAGCAGGGCGATGCCAAGCACGGCCATCGCGATCGGAACGGCGATCCGGCGGCGCCCCGGCCTGGCGGTGGTCACACTCGGAGCTGCGCCGGGCAGCCAGGAGACGACCGCCAGCAGCAGGAGGGCGAGCGGCCAGCCGACGCTGGCGAGGTTCAGCGCCTCGGTCGACTGCCCCAGCACCGAGAGGTAGACCACGTCGGAGGCGGCAAAGAGGAGCAGGGCGGCGGCAATCAGCAGCCAGGTCGGCTCGGTGCGCCAGCGGGAGACCGCGAAGGCGCCGCTGAGGAGGCCGAGCAGGACTAGGTCGAAGCACGGGTAGGCGAGGCTGACGGCGATGCCGACGGGACTGCCGCCGAGGGCTTCCAGCACCGGCGGGAAGATCAGCGCCGCGGCGACGCCGGCAATCGCCAGCGCCCCGATCAGGCCGTCGACCCAGGCCAGCGGATCGAGCTGGCTGACGCGCGCCCGCAGCAGCAGGACCAGCGCCACGTAGCTGGCGGGATAGAAGGCGAGGAAGAGGACGTCCGAGGGCGAGGGGAACGGCGCCGGGCTCGCGTAGTAGAGGAAGACCGAGTAGTAGGTCTGCCCCAACGCCCAGAGCAGTACACCGATCCCAAGTGCCAGCCAGGCTCTCCGCTCCGCTTCGATCGCGGCTGCTCGCCAGAGGACGATCAGCGCGGCGCCGAGGACGACGGCGTCGTAGACCCACCGTCCCGTCGCATTGAGCAGCGATTCGCCACCAAGCGACCCCAGCGTCACGACGGCGTAGAAAGTCAAGAGTCCCAGCAGGACCCCCGATGCAACGAAAGCCAGCTTTCGCGATCCACCCGACCGCCTGGACATGATGTCCACGGTCCAGTGATCGGCTCCTTTCGCCCGCTACTTAAGTTTCTCGAAGCGGTTTGCCGGTGATTACGGACTCCGGCGCTTCGGCCGTGACATCCGAACCTGGGCGGGCGAGCTCATCCCTGCGCTTGATCAGCAGCCATTGCGGCTTTTTGCCGCTGCCGGTGCGCTGCAGGGCGAAGCCGCCGCGGAGCTTCTCGCCGTGGAGGACGAAGACGGCGTGGCCGCGGTCGAGCGCCTCCGGCCAGGGGACGCGCCCGCCCTGCTCGTAGCTGCCGCGGTCCCAGACGATCACCTTGCCGCCGTCGACCTCGCCCTCGAAGTCGTTGTAGGAGAGCGAATGGTCCTCGACCTCAATCGCCAGCCGCTTCGCCGCCGGGTCCAGCGAGGGCCCCTTCGGCACGGCCCATGAGCGCATCGCCCCATCGACCTCCAGCCGCAGATCGTAGTGGTGGGCGGTCGCCCGATGCTCCTGGACGACGAAGACGCCGGCACTAACGCCGCGAATCGCAAACTGCTCATGGCCCTCGGGCTTGACGCGCTCGACCTCTACCTCGCTGACGGCAGCGCCGCGCGGTCCCTTGCGCAGAAACGCCGTCAGCCCCTCGACCGCTTTCTCCGACCCCTCAGCGTGGACGAGGACGCTGCCGTCCTCGGCGTTGCGAACCCATCCCATCACGTCCAGTGCCAGCGCCTTGCGCACGGTCGCATCGCGGAAGCCCACCCCTTGCACCCGCCCACTCACCGCTGCCCGTACCGCGACCATGCCGGGAGGCTAGTCGGACTGGTTCTGGCGGTAGGAATCGGGGGACGGCGGTGAGATACTCGCGCAGTGAGGGCACATGGATGGATCGACTCCGGGAGTCACCTGGGGACGGATGGTCATGCCTGCTGGATCTTCGACCAGCAGCAGGAATTCGTCGCGGCCGCCATCGAGTACCTGACCGACGGTCTCCGGGCCGAGCAGCGGATCGCCTACGTCGGCAGCGAACCAGTCGAGGAGCAGCGCGAGATGCTGGCGCCGCTCGGCGACGTCGGGACGATGATCGACAAAGGGGCCCTGCAGCTGTTCGAACTGACCGACCTCTACAAGGTCGGCGAGCCGGTCGGCGCGGACGCGCAGGTCGCTACCTATCTGGCTGCCGCCGACGCCGCGGTCGCCGACGGCTACACCGGCCTGCGGGTCGCCGCCCAGGTCACCGACCTGGTCGTCGAGCCGCGCACCCGCGAGGCGCACGTCCGCTGGGAGAGCATCGCCGATCGCTACTGCACGACCCACCCGCTCTCTGCCTTCTGCGGCTACCAACGCGGAGCACTGCCAGATCAGCTCCTCGGCGACCTCGCCGCCGTCCACCCCGCCTCCAACGAGGGCCACCCGGCTGTCCCCTTCCACCTCTTCTCCGACTCCGGCAAGGTGGTCCTGGCGGGGGAGATCGACTGTTTCTCGGCCGCGGACTTCGACCGCTTACTCGAGCTGACGTGCGAGGGCGACGATCGGGTCCACCTCGACCTTGCCGAGCTCGACTTCATCGACCACCACGGCCTGACCAGACTCGCCACCCACACCCAGCGCCTCGCCACCCACGGGGCCTGCGCAGTCCAGAACCCGCCACCCATCGTTGACCGACTTTGTGAGCTGCTCGACCTGAAGCTGTGACGGAAACGCCGCAGCAAGAGGTCGGCTTTCGCCACGAGGCGTTCTTCTACGCCGATCGCGCCGAGTTCCTCGCCGGAACCGTTCCCTTCGTGGAAGCGGGGATCGAGGCCGGTGAGACAGTCCTCATCGGGCTGCCGGCAACCAAGCGCGGGTTCCTGCAGCGGGAGATCGACCCCGACTCGTCAAAGCTCCACTTCATCTCGATGGAGGAGGCGGGGCGCAATCCGGGTCGCCTGATCTCCACCTGGCGTGAGCTTCTGCACAATCAAGAGGACGGTGCTGGTGTGCGCAGCCTCGGTGAGACGATCTGGCCGGGCCGCTCGAGCGCCGAGATCGACGAGTGCCAGCGTCATGAGCGCCTGCTCAACCTCGCCTTCGGCGGTGGACCGGCCTGGACGCTGATCTGCCCGTACGACGCCGGTGCCCTCAGCGACGAGATCCTCGCCGCCGCCCGGCACAGCCACACCGAGGTCAGCGCCGACGGCCTGCTCGAGGGCTCGCTGCCACCGCCACATGGCGCTTCCTTCGGGATGGATTTCAGCAAGGCCGACCTCCGCCACGTGCGCCAGCTCGTATCCGAACGCGCCGGGACCGCCGGCCTAGACGTCCGGCGCAGCGAAGACCTCGTCCTCGCCGCCTGCGAGATCGCCACCAACAGCATCCAGCACGGCGGCGGCCGGGGCACCCTCCGCGTCTGGTACGAGGACGGCAAGCTCATCTGCGACGTCCGCGACGCCGGCCGCATCACCAGCCCCCTCATCGGCCGCGAACGCCCCCCGATCGACCAGCCCAGCGGCCGCGGCCTTTGGATCGCCAACCAACTCTGCGACCTCGTCCAGATCAGATCCGGGGATAAGGGAACTCAGGTACGGCTGCAGATGGGAGTCGTCGAGCCTTGACCTACGACTACGTGATCGTGGGAGCCGGTTCGGCCGGGTGCGTGCTGGCGAACCGGCTGACGGAGGACCCGTCGGTGCGGGTGCTGTTGATCGAGGCGGGGCAGCGCGATCGACATCCGAACATCAAGATCCCCGCCGCCTTCGCCAAGCAGTTCCGCACCAAGCTCGACTGGGACCTGGCGACCGAGGCCGAGCCTGCCTGCGACAACCGCTCGCTCTACATCCCACGCGGCAAAGGGCTCGGCGGTTCGAGCTCGATGAACGCGATGCTCTACGTACGCGGCAACCCGCTCGACTACGACGGCTGGGCCACCGCCGGCGCCGAGGGCTGGGGCTGGGATGACGTCCGCCCATACTTCCTCAGGGCCGAGGACAACCAGCGCGGCGACTCCGAGCACCACGCCACCGGCGGACCGCTGCGGGTCGAGGACGAGCGCTCGCCGCGGCCGCTGACCGGGCGCTTCCTCGCAGCCTGCGAGGAGGCCGGCATCCCCCGCATCGACGACTACAACCGTCCCGAGCAGGACGGCGCCTCGCTGGTGCAGGTGACCCAGCGCAACGGACGCCGCTGGAGCGCCGCCGACGCCTACCTGCGCCCGGCGCTGAAGCGACCGAACCTGGAGGTGGTGACCGGTGCGCTCGTCTCAGGGGTCGAGATCGCCGGCGGAGCTGCCGCCGGCGTCCGCTACTCGCGCCGCCGCGGCGGCGAGCGGGTGGCGCGGGCCGAGCGCGAGGTGATCCTCGCCGCCGGCGCGATCGGCTCGCCCCAGCTGTTGATGCTCTCCGGCATCGGCCCGGCCGCGCAGCTGCAGGAGGTCGGCGTGCCGGTAGTCCACGACCTGCCGGGGGTCGGGGAGAACCTGCAGGACCACCCCTACGTCGTCTGCGTCTGGGACGCGCCGGGCGGCGGCTCGCTCGCCGACGCGGAGAAGCCGAAGGCACTGCTCGAATACCTGCTGCGCCGCACCGGCCCGCTCACCTCCTCGGTCGCCGAGGCATTCGCCTTCGTCCGCAGCCGCCCCGGCCTCCCGGCCCCAGATCTGCAGTTCCACTTCGCCCCGGCTTACTTCGTCGACAACGGCTTCGAGGAATACGACGGCCACGCGATCAGCATGGGGCCGGTCCTGGTCAAACCGCAGGCTCGCGGCTGGGTGCGGCTGCGCAGCGCCGACCCGGCGGCGAAGCCGCGCATCCTCACCAACTCGCTCTCGGATGACGAAGACGTGGCGGCCCTGGTCGCCGGGTTGCGGCTCTCGCGCGAGATAGCCGCCGCCGGACCGTTCGCCGAGGCGCTCGGCCGCTAGCTCTTCCCCGGCGCCGAGGCCGACACCGACGAGGCGCTC